>JARDZI010000063.1 GCA_029240935.1 Clostridiales bacterium | reverse complement strand
CACACTGCTTTTTAGTTGAATTTCTATGCCCTCATTCTGGTTAGGTACAAGCATTATTTGAATGTCACATGATTCCAAAGTTCCAGCTATTGAATTTTTGATAATTTTCATAACTTTCCCCTTCCCCATTATACAAATTAATTTTTTTAATATTAAATACTTTTGATTTTCTATTTCCATGTAGAGGCAACAGTATTCGTCCGAGTGCACTTATTATTTCGGATTTCCTTTGAATGATAGTGCGTAATAGCAGGCGAACACTGTTCGCCCCTACATTTATTAAACCTTATCATTCATACTTAGGATTAAATATTACCTGCAAAACCTGTATCCTCTATTAATATTAATCAAATCTCTCAAAATCGAAGCACCAGCAGGTATAACACCAGAGGCCCCTCCAATAATAGTTAAATCCCCTAAAACATCTGAAGTATAACGCACAGCCTTGTTCTTACCATCTACTCCATAAAGAGGATGAGTTGGATCTAATTTTTCAAGTTTAACAGTCATATGTACTTTTCCATTTTCCATTATGGTTTTACCTAGCAGCTTGTATTTTTTTCCTTCTGCTAGGCAGCTTTTAATATCCTTAGGTGTGATGTTTGTAATCCCCTCTACTGAAATATCCTTAAGCTTTTTATCCTCATTCATTAATACATTTGTAAGAATTAGCAGCTTACCAGCAGTATCCCACCCTTCAACGTCCATGGCAGGATTTGTTTCTGCAATTCCAAGGGTTTGAGCCTTTTTCAAAGCCTCCTGATAGGTAACTCCACTATATTCCATCTCATTAATGATAAAATTTGTAGTTCCATTAAGTACACCTTCAATTGAAAGAATATCAGCCCCAGCTAGATCCATCATTCCTCCATTTATTGAAGGCAATGCTCCCCCAGTAGTACATCCAATCCCCAGTTGAACTCCTTTTCTTAAGGCTATACTCTTTAGTTCTTTATATGCTATTAGAATTGGACCCTTATTGGCAGTAACAACATTTATACCACTTTCAAGTGATCTTCTAATATGTGTCATGCCAGGTTCTCCTGTTTCCTTATTAGTTGGTGTCATTTCTATAACAACATCTACATCCTTATTTTGAAGCATTTTTTCAAAAGTAATCTCTGCATTTCCGCCCTTTGAGTACTTAGTGATATCCCTTTGTTTTGCTCCAAACTTAATAAAATCTCCTATGTCAATTCCTCCTGAATTATATATCCCCCCGTTACGACCAATTACATAATTCAGTTGTAAGCTTATTCCTTCCTTTTGTAAATAATCTTTTTTTGAATTAATAAGTTCTACAAATGCTCTTCCAACTCCACCATAACCAATAACAGCGACTCTCATAAACTTTTCTCCTTTTGTTCACCATACATGTTATACTTTTCAAAGTACTATTGATTTTTGATTGCTCCCTAAAGGGCGAACAATGTTCGCCCTTATGTTTTGGGAGTATTTTTAAAGTAAAGTATCAAGATGTTTTGCAGTCAAATGTAACCATTCCTCAGAAGTAACCACATTCTTATTAGCTGCTTCTGACAATTCAGCTAAATCCTTTGTGATAATTCCCCCATCAATTGTCTCTATACATGCAATTTCAAGCTTATTTGCGAAATTCACAAGTTCAGGAATTCCATCAAGCTCTCCACGTTTTCTGAGGGCTCCAGTCCAAGCAAATATTGTAGCCATTGGATTTGTTGAAGTTTTTTCACCCTTTTGATACATGTAGTAGTGCTTCTGTACTGTACCATGAGCTGCCTCATATTCAAAATATCCCTCTGGTGAAACAAGTACTGATGTCATCATAGCAAGACTTCCAAAAGCAGTAGCAACTAAATCTGACATAACATCACCATCATAGTTTTTACATGCCCAGAGCATTCCTCCCTCTGACTTTACAACACGAGCAACTACATCATCAATTAATGTATAGAAATATGTTATTCCAGCTTCCTTAAATTTGTTCTCATAGGATTCCTTGTATATCTGATTAAATATATCTCTAAAACGAGCATCATAAATTTTAGAAATTGTATCTTTTGCAGAAAACCAAAGATCAATCTTCTTGTCCAATGCATAGTTAAAGCAGGATTTTGCAAAGCTTGCAATTGATTTATCAACATTATGCATTGCCATCAAAACACCCTCGCCCTTAAACTCATGAATACTCTGTCTGCATAGCTCTTCACCCTTATTATTGGTAAATACAAGCTCCGCCTTTCCTGGCTCTGAAACCTTATATTCAACATTCTTATAAATATCTCCATAAGCATGTCTGGCAATAACTATTGGTTTTTTCCATGACTTAACATATGGCTTAATTGTGTTTACAATAATTGGTTCACGGAAAACTGTACCATCAAGTATGGATCTTATTGTTCCATTTGGGCTTTTCCACATCTGCTTTAAATCATATTCCTTTACTCTGTCAGCGTTAGGAGTAATTGTAGCACATTTTACACCAACCCCATACCTTTTAATTGCTTCTGCTGATTCATGAGTAATCTTGTCATCGGTATTATCTCTTTCCTTTAATCCTAGGTCATAATACTCAGTTTTAAGGGCAACATAGGGTGATATAAGTATGTCCTTAATCATTTTCCAGAGTATTCTGGTCATCTCATCTCCGTCCATTTCAACTAAGGGAGTTTTCATCTCGATTAATTTACTCATAATTCTACTTCCTTTCTAATTTTACTATTTTGCTATGGTTTATAATAATTTCGACTATGATCAATCTATGATGTTGGAGTAACCGTCGTTCCCCGTCGTTACGAATCAGTAATCATGGTGTAGGGGCGAACAGTGTTCGCCCGTTATTACGCATCAACAATAAATGTCGAACCAAATTTTAGATACCCTGGGGGCGAACACTGTTCGCCCCTACAAGATATGTATTCAATTAGCATATTAAAATATGGAACAATTAATTAATACACAATTTTGGTTTTAATCCAAGGTAATTTTCCACCAACCTTTAATATTTCCGCATCCAATTCTGAAAGTGTATGGATAAGTGGTATGTTGATATTCTTAGTTACATTAGTTAATGTAACCTCACCCTTTAAATCACCAATGGCAACTGATAGTTCATCTCCTTCATTAATTTTGTCATAATCCTCTGGATTTTTAAATGTAAGTGGTACTATTCCAAAGTTAATTAGGTTAGCAAGATGAATACGTGCAAAGGATTTTACTATAACAGCTTTAATGCCTAGGTATTTTGGTGCAAGTGCTGCATGCTCACGGCTTGAACCCTGGCCATAATTATCACCAGCTATAATAAAACCACCCTGTTTTTCAAGGGCTTTTTTATAGAAATTAGGATTGATTGCTTCAAAAACATATTTTGAAATTTCTGGCACATTGCTTCTTAGTGGCAGTATTCTAGCACCTGCAGGCATAATAGTATCTGTAGTTATATTATTTTCAAGCTTTATAAGGGCTTCTCCCTTTAGTACATCTGGAAGTGCAGGGAAATTTGGCAATGGTGCTATATTGGGTCCAAACAGAACCTTAACCTCTTTAGCTTTTTCAATAGGCAAAGGCTTAATAATCATATTATCATTAATTGAAAATTCCTCTGGCATTTCAAGCTTTGGACATTTTCCAAGAGTTCTTGGATCAGTTAGAACACCTGTAATTGCTGTGGCAACAGCTGTTTCAGGGCTTACAAGATAAGCTGTAGCATCCTTTGTGCCACTTCTTCCTTCAAAATTTCTATTAAAGGTTCTTACAGAAACACCCTTAGAGCAAGGAGCTAGACCCATTCCTATACATGGTCCACAAGCATTTTCGAGCAATCTAGCACCTGCCTTAACAAGATGCTTCATATCACCACTTTCAATCATATGCTCAACAACCTGCCTTGAACCAGCGCTAATGGTCATATGCAGGTTATCTGATACTGTTTTACCCTCTATTGCTTTCGCAACAATTGTAAGGTCTCTCAGAGATGAATTTGTACAGGAACCTATATTAACTTGATCAACCTTTAGCCCAGCTATTTCAGAAACTTTTTTTACATTACCCGGGCTGTGGGGAAGAGCTACCATTGGTTCCACTTGGTTTAAGTTTATTTCAATAATTTCATCATACTTAGCATCCTCATCAGGTATGATTTCCATCCATTCATCTTCCCTTCCCTGAGCCTTTAAAAATCCCCTTGTAATCTCATCGCTAGGGAAAATACTTGTGGTACATCCAGTTTCTGTTCCCATATTCGTAATAGTTGCACGATCAGGAACGCTTAGGTTCTTAACACCAGGACCGCAATACTCCTATACTTTACCTACTCCACCATTAACATTTATCCGGCGTAATACCTCAAGAATTACATCCTTTGCAGAAACCCATTCGGTCAGCTTTCCAGTCAGCATAACACCCACAACCTTTGGATATTTTAGTCTAAAGCCTTCACCTGCCATTGAAACTGCAACATCAAGACCTCCTGCACCTAATGCAAATGAACCAATTCCACCTGCAGTTGGAGTATGACTATCAGAACCAATTAATGTTTTACCAGGACGTGCAAATCTCTCCAGAAAAACCTGATGACAAATTCCGTTTCCTGGCCTTGAGAAATGAATACCATATTTTTCAGCAACAGATTGTAAATAACGATGATCATCAGCATTTTTAAAGTCTGTCTGCAATGTGTTGTGGTCTACAAAGCTAACACTTTTCTCAGTTCTAATACGATCAATACCTATTGCTTCAAATTGTAGGTAAGCCATTGTTCCTGTTGCATCCTGGGTTAATGTGTGGTCAATTTTAAGTGCAATTTCCTCACCAACCTTTGGTGTACCCTCTAGGATATGCTTCTTCAATATCTTTTCAGTAATTGTCCCTGACATATTTGTTCCTCCTTTTTATTTTTGTTCTACTTAAAATATTTTAATTTTTATTGTTTACATTGTAGGGATGAACAGTGTTCCCCCACTTTTGCTAACTATCCTTAAATACCACCCTAAAATACTATTGCCTATCTGCTATCAAGAATACTATCTATTTGCTCTTCAATGTAAATTAATGACCCCCTTTCAATTTGGTATTTAAATTCAATGATCTTCCCAGCTTTTTTTAGAAACCCCTGGAGGTCTTTTTTCAAAAATGCATTCTCCAGCCTGTAGCTCTGGGGAATGATCAGAAAATTCTTATTTCTAAGGAATCTCTTAATTAAATTTGTGTCAGTATTAAATGCATGTTCCACTTTTTCTTTTTCTATATTAAATGTTTCTAAATTTCTAAACATAATATCCTTAAATTTAACACTCTCTGAGATAATACCAATTTCTGAGTTCTCTGGTATGGTTGCTATATTGATTATGGTGTCACTTGCAGGTGAAACCGCTGCCTTGAACAGTTTTTCTCTGTGTGAATATAGAATGCCACTTACCTCATCATAGTGGTTTAGAGTTGTGATTATAATATCATAATCCTCAAATACCTTATCTGGCTGTGAATACTTTAGAATATCATCTAGAATGAATATCCTGAATTGAATATTTTTCATAATGGAAAATTGTATTTTAAAAATCTCCAGTGCTTCTGGATTACAATCAATTGCTGCAATGCTTACACATTTATCTTTATTTTCTCTATAACTCATTCTCATTTCAATAAATGCACTTATTTCACTATAGGTATAATTTATATTAGAAAGCTTATCAAGAAGCTCATCTATCAGTTTGACTGCGATTTCTTTTCTTTCCCCGCCCTTAGGCTCATGAACCTTTGAAACAAAGCTACCGCTTCCCTTTAGTATTTCAACAACGCCCCTCTTTTCAAGCTCTTCATATGCCTTTTGAATTGTACCTCTAGAAATATTAAAACCAGCAGAAATCTCCCTTTGTGTAGGTAATCTTTCTCCTGGCTTAAAAATGCCCATATCTATAGCCTCAATTATTTGATTTACAATTTGAATATAAATAGATATGTTCAAATTTTTATCAATATTAAGATTCATCATCTTACACTTCCTTTTTGGTATATACCAATTTTAGTATTGGTATATACATACAGTTTAAGGAATTTTTTTCTTACTGTCAATGTGCTTTTTAATATAATATCTGTATTACTGTATACAATATGGACAGTATTCTTCCTCATTTAAAAATCATGAGAAGGAATACTGTCCATACTCATCCATTGAATAATTTGTGATAGTAGTGAAAAACAAAATTTTCCAAGTGCATAAAGCATTTGATAAATAAATTATATAAGTATCCTATCTTCTCCCCAGTACAAATTCATCCTATTGCCCCTTGCAAAACCAATCATTGTCATGTTTGAGGCTTTAGCAAAGTTTAATGCTAAATCTGTAGGTGCAGAGTGGGAAACTATTATCGGTATGCCTGCCCTTGCTGCCTTTAGTGTTATATCAGAAGATATTCTTCCTGTTGTCATTAGAAGTTTATCACTTAGTTCAACATTTTTAATTATTGATTTTCCCACAACCTTATCAAGCGCATTGTGCCTTCCAATATCCTCTGAGAAGAATACTGTACCTTCATGACTGCATATTGCACAGCTGTGGACCCCTCCTGTTTGTTTGAAAAGGTTTGAGCTGCTGTTGAATTCCTTCATCAGCATGAGTATTTGATTAACTGAATACTTACAATCACTTACTATTGGCTTAATTTTCTTCTCCTCAAGAAAGCTTAAATCTATACTTCCACCTACGCAACCTGAGGTTAGTGTCCTCTTTTTATCAACCTTAGGCTCAAATTCATCCCTTAGTATTATACATAATGTATTTTCATCCTTTTCCTCTATGCCCCTGACACTTTTCATGGAGGTTATTACTCCCTCTGAAAAAAGGAAGCCAAGTGCCAGTTGAAGCAGTTCCTCGGGAGTACACATTAGGGAAGCGTAGAATTTACGATTCACATTTATGTTTAATACATCCTCAACAATAATGGTATCTGAGAGTTTTTCCATAGTTTCATTTTTTATTTTTATGATGTCTACTTCCTTCATATTATTCATTATTTATTTTGACCCCCATGATAATTTTCTGAAGTTCAGTAAGATCAGCTTTATAATTTAAGTTGGTAAATATACTCATGTCACTGCTGAAATTCCTTACTTCACTTTCCTGAATAAAATGCATATTGCTTTCATGTATTACACTAAGGAGCTTAAAGCTTTCTTTTTTTATATGACTTTCAAATTTATCAATCATACTCTTTGAATAAAAGGCATAGAGTGGTTCTATATAATCTGACTTAATGGATACAGCTCCCTCTACATTTTTATTACTTATTATTTCCATCATATATTTTATATAATCAGTATTTATTACAGGCATATCACATGCAGTTATAAATACGTTATTGGAAGCTGAATAATTTAGTGCTGAATAAATTCCTCCCATAGGTCCTGAGTTAGGTATTATATCCCTAACAATCCTGTATTTCATGTCATCGAATTTATTTAAATCATTTGCAATTAATATTATGTCATCAAATATCTCTTCCAATTGTTCTCCGATAATCTCTACTAGATATTTATCTCCAATTTTTATTTTACACTTATCAAAACCCATTCTACTGCTTTTACCACCACATAGAATTGCTGCTGTTCCAAATTTTTTCATGATTTGACCTCCTTAAAATTCTGGAGGTAGCTCCAGCATTTCGTTATAGTTAAATACAGGCCCATCTACGCACATGTATTTACTTCCAACCTTGCAATGTCCACATTTACCTATTCCACATCTCATGTGTGTTTCTAGTGATGTATATATATCTGTCCCCTTCATTCCTAGCTTCAAAAGGTCCTTTGCTACAGCTTTTATTCTTCTTGGTGAGGCACATATAATTGCAGCAGTATTTTCCCAATTCAACCCCAAATCAGGTAATAGGTCATTTATATACCCAACATGTGCTTCTACTCTATCAGTAGGATTGCTAAGTGCATATAAAACCCTAACATCCTCAACCTTATTCCAGGAAATTAAGTCATCCTTATATATTAAATCCTCATAGGTCATTGCACTGCCTATAACAACTACCTTTCCAAAATCTTCTCTGTTTTCAAGTATTCTCACTATCATTGTTCTAACTGGAGCTAGTCCAACTCCGCTTCCTACAATTATTACATCCTTCTTCTTAAACTCTTCATATGGAAATCCCTTTCCGAAGGGTCCTCTTAGTCCCACCTTGTCTCCAACCTTCATGTTGTGTATTGCTTCTGTTACTTTTCCTGCCTTTTTAATAACAAATTCAAAGCTGTCCTTCAAGCTTGGAGAAAAAGGAATGGATATGGCTATCTCCCCAACTCCAAAAGCAGTTATTTCAAAGAATTGTCCATCAAAAACAAACTTATCATGTAGTGATTTATCCTCATAATGCAATATAAAGCGTTTTATTTTTTTTGTTTCTTCTATTATATCAGTTATTACTGCTATTTGGGGAAGATAAACATTCTCACAACCTTCTCCATGATTATGATTCTCCATTTATTCATTCCCCCTATTCTCTGAACCTTCAACTAATGTGTTAACTATTTTTACTATATCAATGGAGGCAGGGCATACATTTGTACATCTTCCACATCCAGTACACCCCTTGTATCCAAATTTATCCTCAATATACTTAAATTTATCATATAATCTATACCTTACTCTTGATGCCTTACTTCTAGGGTTATGCTCTCCTGCGTTTCTTGTAAAAGAATCACTCTGGCAGGAATCCCAGCACTTTACCCTGCGGCCACTGTTTTCTCCAGTTTCTTCTTCAATTACATTAAAGCATGTGCATGTAGGACACATACTTGTGCAGCCAGTACAGGAGACACAATCCTTCGAGATTTTCTCCCACATTGGATTGTTGAAGTTTTCCTCAAGTACCTTACCAGGATTATTAGTATTTAGCTTTGTTTTGAATTTATTTAATACATTCTTTTCAATTAAAGCCTTATAACCCTTAACATCTCCCTGGAATTGGGTTAATAAATTCCCTGCAGCAGCTATAAGCTCCTCCCCTTTTTTACTCCCTACCTCTACTATATATGAATCCTCCCTTGGAGTTAACAAAACATCATATCCTCCATCTGCAAAGGGTCCAGTACCCATTGAGCTGCAAAAGCAGTTTTCTCCTGTTTCCATACAGTTTACTGCTACAATAAATGCTTGCTCCCTCTTCCTTCCATAGAACCCATCAGTATATCCCTCCAGGAAAAACTTATCCATGTATGAAATTCCATAGGAGTCACAGGCTCTTATGCCAAAATAAACTTTCTTACTTGGAGTAATATTCTTTGGTGTTTCAGTAATAATATTTTCTCCATTCTTTTTCCAATTAAAAACTACTTCTCTCTGGGAGAATATATATTCCTTAACAGGGAATGGAAAGTTTATATATTCCATGGTAAACTCATTTTCTTCATATGGAAGGAGCATCACCTGTCCATCTTCTCTTTGGGGTGCAAAAACTTCATACTCAACTGACCATTTATTAAGCAGTTTTTTCAAATCCTTCTTATTCAGCAAGTACATTATCTCACCCCTTCTATCTTCACTGCACATACCTTATACTCTGGTATTTGCACCACTGGATCCATATTTTTTCCAATGAGCCTGTTAACTGCCGCTTCACGGAAATGGAAGGGTACAAACACAACTCCTGGAGTGATTTTATCAGTAATATTTACCTCAGTTACAATAGAACCAATACTTGAGCTTACCTTTATTTTGCTCCTCTGCCTTAGTCCTAACTTTTCAGCATCCTGTGGATTAATTTCCATATATCCATGTGGGAATTCTCTATCAAGTGCCCATGACCTTCTGGTCATTGTTCCTGTATGATAATGCTGCTGTATACGTCCTGTAGTTAATATATATGGATATTCAGCACTTGACTGTTCCTTTGAAGCTTCATATTCATTTACTGTGAACTTTCCAAGTCCATGAGAGAATTTGTCCTTGTGCAGGTAGGTTGTACCTGGGTGATTTAAATCTGGACATGGCCACTGCAATCCATCCTTGTTTAACCTATCGAAGGTTATTCCTCCATAGCTAGGAACCAGAGTCCTAATTTCCTCCATGACTTCAGCTGGGGAAGCATATTCTCCCTTGTATCCCATTACCTTCATTAAATCATATAGTATCTCCCAATCTGCCTTGCTGTTTCCAACTGGTTCAATTGCCTTTCTAACCCTTTGAACCCTTCTTTCTGTATTTGTAAAGGTTCCGTCCTTTTCAATAAAGCTAGCGCCAGGCAAAATTACATGTGCAAGCTTTGCAGTTTCAGACATAAATATGTCCTGGACAATTAAAAGCTCAAGGCTCTCCAGTGATTCCTGTACATGTTTTAGATTTGGGTCAGAAAGCATTGGATTTTCTGCCATTATAAATAGGGATTTAACACTCCCATCAATAGCACCATCCATCATTTCTCCAAGTGTTAAACCTTCCTCACTTGCATAGCCCTCTCCCCATAGCTTCGAAAACTTTTCGACAACTTTTTCATTCTTAAGCTTTTGGTAACCAGGAAGAGTATTAGGAAGTGCACCCATATCACAAGCACCCTGTACGTTGTTTTGCCCTCTAAGTGGGTTAACACCTGTTGATTCCCTTCCAATTTGACCAGTTAATAATGCGAGATTTGCAAGTGCTCCTACATTTTTTGTTCCTGTTAGATGCTGTGTAATACCCATGGCATAAACAATGGATGCAGTTTTGCCCTTTGCATAGGTTCTTGCTATTTCTCTTATAGTATCCTCTGTAACACCTGAAATAGCTGCTACATATTCAGGTGTGTATTTTTGAATTGATGCTTTGAATTCCTCAAAGCCCTCTGTTCGGTTTTCTATAAAGTCCAGGTTCATTAGATTTTCATTTAGGATTACATTTAAAATTCCGTTTATAAATGCAAGATTGCTTCCAGGTCTAATAGGCGCATAAATAGATGCATACTCTGCTAATGGAATTTTTCTTGGGTCTGCCACAATAAGCTTTGCTCCATGTTTTTTTACAGCATCTGCAATTCTCATACCTATTAGAGGATGCTGTTCTGTGGTATTTGAACCAATAACAAATATAACCTCAGAATCCTCAAGCTCACTTATTGAATTAGTCATTGCACCACTGCCAAATGCTGTGGCTAAACTAGCCACCGTTGGACTATGTCAGAGGCGTGCGCAGTGATCAATATTATTAGTTTTTAAAACAGCTCTTGCAAGCTTTACCATTAGATAGTTCTCTTCATTAGTACATCTTGCAGAGGATAAAAATCCTATAGCATCTGGGCCATTTTTATCTATTATGCTTTTTAGCTTTGTTCCAATATAATCATATGCAGCTTCCCAGGTAACCTCATGGAAATTTCCATCCTCACCCTTTATTAATGGCTGCTTTAATCTGTCATGATGATTTACAAAGCTATATCCCTGCCATCCCTTAACACATAGCTTTCCCTGGCTTACAGGATGATCATTCTTAGGAGTAACCCCTACTATCTCATTGTTTTCAACATTTAAATAAAAATTACAACCGCAACCACAGTAACCACATGTGGTAAGCACTTTTCTCATTTAATCCTCTCCCTAAAGTAATAATATTTAAAAAGGTAAATTCTATTTATTTTTGCTAATAAGGACATAATAAATATAATTTTCGTATTATATTTATTTTACATTAATATTATTTTATAGTGAATAGTCAGAATAGTTTACTTTTTAACAGAATATCTTGCCATATATTACTATTAATTCTATATATCACAGCTTCAATTTGTATTTACTATGTTTTAACCCGTAAAAAATAATATAATCGCCAGAATCTTTGTTTAATTATTACCAATGTAGAAAAATAAAATTAAAATAATCTTATTGATTAATCAATCAAATTAAATTTCTATATGATTTTATCATAAATAGGCAAGAAAAGACAGGAAATTTCTCCTGCTTATTCTTGCCCACTAATTAAAATACAGGTAATTTAATATTTTTTATACCATTTGGTTTCTGAGTTATTCAGCATGAATGGTGCTTATTTAGCAGTCCCATTTTCTGGGATATACTTTAACGCTTTTCCATTATACTCTTTACACAAACTGCCATTACTTACAGCAAGCTTGCCATTTAAAATAACATACTTTATACCTAAAGGCTTCTTTGTTGGATTTCTATAGTCCTCATACCCAGTAATTTCATTAAAATCAAAAATAGTAATATCAGCTGTTTTGCCATTTGCAAGCTCCCCAATATCCTTATAACCAATGACTTTTGCTGGTAATTGAGTTGCTTTATGCACTGCATTTTCAAGACTTAAAACTTTTTTTTCCCTTACATATTTACTAATATAAAGAGGAAAATTGCAAAAAAACCTTGGATGAGGAACTCCAGCTGGTATACTGTCTGAACCAATCATACATCTTGGATGCTGAATAAGTTTTGTATTATCCTCCTCTGAAAAAACATTGAGTGTAATAATACCAACCCCCCCCTCTTCCGAAACAAGAAGCTCTGCAACGAAATCTACTGGATGAACACCAATTTCCCTTGAAATTTCTCCAACTGTTCTACCTACATATTTTTTATTCTCATCCTTATTTACCGATGTAATTAAAACTCCATCCCATCCAATTACTGCAGTGTAATTATCCCATCCATCATAACTTATGGACTCGGTTATAAGCTCATCCTTTATTCTCTCAAGGATTTGCTTATTCTTCAAATTATCAGCAATTGAATTTGTTCCTAAACTGGTAACAAATGGAGGAAGCAGTTGTGTCATTAATGTACTTCCTGAAAGGTAAAGATGTTCATCAAATGTAATGTTAATACCTTTATAAATAGTTTTTTCTACATAGTCAATAAGAGTTTCTGCAGGACATCCTAATTCCTCAGAATTATATGATTTTAAATGTGAAATGTGAAGCTTAACTCCAGTAACTTTAGCAACTTCAACTATCTCATCCAATGCATTTAATATTCTCTTGTCATGATCTCTGAGATGAATCATTATTATGCCATTATGTCTTGCTATAATATTACAAATAGCAGTTAATTCTTTCTTCCTGCTAAATACTCCAGGCATGTACTGTAAACCAAGTGACATTCCAAAGGCTCCAGCATTCATTGCATCATCTGCTATTTGGCACATCCTATTTATCTGTTCCTCTGAAGGCGCTCCATCCTCAAACCCCATTACACTAGCCTTTATAGCCCCATGGGAAACCAGTGCTGAATAATTATTTTTTAATCCCAACGAGGAGATTTGCTCTATATAATCATCCATGTTGCGGAATTTCCAATCCTGTTCCGGATCTCCTACAACACCTCTAACATAACTTTTCCATATTCCATTTTTGCTCTCCACACATGGAACAACTCCTAAGCCACACTGTCCTACCAATTCAGTTGTAACTCCCTGCATTAGCTTTAATCCCTTCAGTTTATCCTCCATAAATGGTACAAGGTCATTATGGCTGTGAACATCTATGAACCCAGGTACAACTGTAAGTCCTTGGGCATCAATAACTTCAACCGCTTCACTGCTTATATTCCTATCAATTTGTACTATTCTTTCATCTTTAATTCCAATGTCTCCATTATATCCTGGCTTGCCCGTCCCATCTACTATTAGTCCATTTTTAATCAAAATATCTAACACGAAATCCATCTCCTTAGTTAATATGTTGAAATCATCATATACTTTATATCTTATAACTTAAAGTCCTTGGCACTAACTTCATATCCATCTTTTCTAAGTATTCCAAGAGCAGTAATATTCGCTGAAGCGCCTATAGGAGTTAGATTTCCACCAAGTGTTGCACCAGAAAGAAGTCCAAAATATAAAATATAAGGTTCTATACCTAAAATGCTTGCAATTCCTGCTACTACAGGCAGCATTGTGGCAACATAAGGTATATTATCAATAAATGCTGAAAAGAATACAGAAGCCCATGTAATAAGGGTATAAATAACAAACAAATTATCCCCACTAACTTTTACAAAGATATTGCTAATATCCTTAACAACTCCTGCTTCTGTTATTCCACCAACCACAATAAATAATCCAGATAATAAAAGTATTGTAAAATAGTCTATTTCACCAAATGCCTTTGAAAACACTTTAATATTTCTAGTCTTTATAAAGTTAACTATTAGTCCAATAAAAAATAAGCCTACACATATAATTCCATTAATTGTTCTTGGCATATTGGGTAAAAATGAGGCCAAAATTAATAAAACAATCATGCCAATGAGAAGGACTGATGGGAAATAATCTTCAACAACTGTTCTTTTCATTGCAGTTACAGGCTGTTTCTCTTTTCTAAATAAATACATCAATATAAAAGTAGAAGATACTGCAGCTGCTTGTACAATCCAAAACATCCCAATTCTACCATTAAAAAAGAAAAAATCTAAAAAATTAAGGTTAGCATGTCCTCCTAAGAGAATTGCAGTTGTATCTCCAACTAATGTTGCAGCTCCCTGCAAATTCGATGAGATAGCAATAGCGATTATGCTAGGTACTGGAGAAATTTTAAGTTTTTTAGCTATTGTTAACGCAACCGGTGCAACCATTAAAACTGTTGCAACATTATCTACAAATGCAGAAATAATACCTGCAAATAATGCTAATGAAATGATTGCCCATTTTACATTGGGAGTTTTTTCAATAATAACGTCAGCAAGTAGTGCTGGCATCTTTGATTCAATAAACAAGGAAACAATTCCCATGGTACCTGCAATCATTAAAATAACATTCCAGTCCACAGTGGTAAACACCTTGCCAAGAGGTAAAATTCCAAGTGTTACAAATATTGCAGCCGATGCTAGAGCAATGTATGCTCTTATTTTTGGAAAAATTAATAATAGTGCATAGGTTAGTACAAAAAGTGCAATTGCAATGATTTTCATAATATCCCCCTCTTATTATGTAATTTATTCTATCTTAGGATAGCATTATACAGATTTTGTGACAATTTATTTTATCATATCCATTTAGAACTATCAATAATACCAACTATTTCATGATATTTAAGTATTTTTATATAAGAACAAACAAATAAGCAGTATTAGTTATTACTACTAATCTTAGACGTGCCTAAGCGCGTCAATTGGATTAAGTCTGCTTGCATTTCTTGCAGGCATCAAGCCAAATACTATTCCTACTGCAGCAGAAAAGCCAACTGCAAGAAGTATTGTTACAGCCGTTATTGTAAATGCAAACCCTATTAGAGTTGCTGCAATAAATGCAATGCCAAGACCTACAAACATGCCTATTATACCACCAAACATGGATAAGAAAACAGCTTCTATTAAAAACTGCAGTTGAATTCTTGAAGGTTCTGCACCAAGGGCTTTTCTAAGTCCTATTTCTGTTGTTCTTTCTGTAACAGATACAAGCATCATATTCATGATACCAATTCCTCCAACGATTAGAGAAATTGATGCAATACCTGCTAATAGCAGTGACATCATACCTGTGATATTTCCTATTGTATCAAGCATATCCTGCATATTGAATACTGAAAATGCATTATCATGGTAGTTAAAAGCCTCATTTAATACTCCCTCAATATTACTGATTATTATATCTGATTTTGAGGAATCACTCATTTGAACTTCAACACTGCTAATATTTCTAACACCCAATGTCTTCATTGCTGAGGTATAAGGCACTAAAATAGCATTATTTGATGAACCCATTGATAAACCACTTGTTGGCTTTAGTGCTCCTACGACGATATAACTATTCCCATTTACTATCATCCCCTTGCCTATAGGATCTTCTCCATAGAACAATTCTTTTACAATATCACTGCCTATAATAGCAACCTGATTTTTATTCTGAACATCAAGAATATTAATGTCTCTTCCATCTGCTATATTTTCTGTTTCACTTTTAAAATACACTTCATTTTTACCTTGAACAGATACACCTGTTTTTACATTCCCATTGTATACTATAGATGTATTACCAGAAATAGTTGGAGATACTCCACTAACATATTCAATTTTTTTGAGCTTATCAATGTCCTTTTCGTTTAACCCATGTTTTAATGGAGTTCCGATGGCCTGGACAGTCAATTTATCAGCCCCTAAATTAGATATTTGACTTGTTATGCTTCCTGTTGCACCTTGTACAATTGTGATAAGTGCAATTATTGAGGCTACACCAATAACAATACCAAGCATAGTTAGAAAAGAGCGCATTTTATTATGGGTGATATTGCTCCAGGACATCTTTATGCTTTCCTTAAACATTTGGAATCATCTCCATTTCTGTTAATTCACCATCAAGTATATTTACAATTCGCTTTGCATACTTTGCAATATTAGTATCATGGGTTATCATAACAATAGTTCTACCCTCATGATTTAGCTCCTCAAAAAGCTCCATAATCTGCTGCCCTGTTCTTTGGTCAAGAGCCCCCGTAGGCTCATCTGCCAACAAAATCGTTGGTTCTGTTACAACACTTCTGGCAATTGCAACACGCTGCATTTGCCCCCCTGAAAGTTGGTTTGGATAGTTTCTCATCTTATCTTTAAGCCCAACTCTCTCAAGCATTGAAGTTGCTCTTTGTTTACGCTCATGTGCAGGAACACCTGAATATATAAGTGGTAATTCCACATTTTCCAGGGCATTAAGCTTAGGTAGAAGCTGAAAGGATTGAAATACAAAACCTATATCGCGATTTCGGATCCTTGCAAGCTCCTTCTCATCTAAGTCTTCTACATTCTCACCACTTAATACATATTTGCCACTTGTTGGCACATCAAGACAGCCAATAATATTTATAAGTGTTGATTTACCAGAACCGGATGGACCCAGTATAGATATAAACTCCCCTTCATTTATTTTAAGATTGACATTGTTAAGTACAAGCTGTTCCTCACCACCAAGATAGTAGCACTTAACTATGTCCTGCATATATAAGATTTCCTTCATCTATTGCTCCCCCCAGTTGTATCTGTGTTATTATTATCAGTGTTGCTTCCTCCCATTCTCCCTGGTCCAAAGCTTGTTTGATTTACCTTTATAGCCACTAATATTGTATCATTTATTGTTACACCACTCTTTATCTCAACAGTTACACCATCATTAACACCAATTGTAATTTCCTTTTTTATTACATTACCCGTCTGATCCTTAATAAACACATATGGTTTGTTATTATCTTCAAAACTAATGGATGACATTGGAAGGGTTACAACATCCTTAACGCTTTGGTTTATCACTTTAGCCTCTGCTGACATCCCAACCTTTACTGCCTCGTCCTTCTCAAGAGAGATTATTGCTGTAAAAAATGTAACACCATTTAAATAAGTTCCCTCCTTTGAGACTTCAACAATTTTCCCGGTCACATCCTTTGAAATTGCATGAATGGTTACAGCTGCTTCCTTATCCTTTTCAATAGCAACAAGGTCATATTCATCAACCTGTACCTTGAGCTGAAGATTAGAATAATCTACTATAT
>JARDZI010000397.1 GCA_029240935.1 Clostridiales bacterium | reverse complement strand
AATTCAACAAATACTTGGTTTGAAAAATCTATTCCCTTTTGAGTGAGCATTATATTATTTTTATTCTCATTAATAAGTCCCTTTTGTATTAGGTCACCTATTTCAATACCATATATTATTTTAATATCTTCTCCAAACCTCTTTTTAAAATCCTTTTTACTAATGCCTTCCATCATTCTTAACCCTAGAAACATATACTCTGATAGTAAATCATTATGTGTTTGCAGGGTGCATTCTTCAATAATATTATTTTCTCTAACTCCATTTATATACTGAGATAGACTTTTAAAATTGGAGAATCTTTTATTGTTTACAAATGAATGAGCTCCTGCTCCAACACCTAAGTACTCACTTAATCTCCAATAGGTTATATTATGCTTACATTCAAAGCCTACTTTCGAAAAATTTGATATTTCATAATGCAGGTATCCGGCTTGTTTTAATTTGTTTATGACATAATGATACATATCTCTTTCAGTATCTTCTTCTACTATATTTAATTTATTCTCATCATATAGCTTTTTAAATGGAGTTCCATCCTCAATAATTAGACTATAACTGGAGATATGTTCAGGGTTAATTTTTATAACATTTTCAATTGTTTCAATCCAATCCTCCATACTTTGATTTGGTATGCCAAACATGAGGTCAATATTAATATTGTTAAAGCCTACCCTTCTTGCAGCCTCGTAACCCTCTAAAAAGTCATGAAGGCTATGTATCCTTCCTAACCCTATTAGTAGAGGGTCCTGCCAAGCCTGGAGACCAATAGAGAGTCTATTAACTCCATATTCCCTAAGCAAGTTTAGGTTATCTTCAGTTATTGTTCCAGGATTAGACTCAAATGTGTACTCTAAGGCATGGAATTTATTCAATGCTTCTAATATTTTTTTAAGATTTTTTAAAGACAAAATGGTGGGAGTACCCCCACCAACAAAAATTGTCTCAAAATATTTTCCTTTTATTTTTTCTATTTCATTTATAAGTGAATTTGTATATATATCCTGTAGTTCATTATTAGAATAGGAATTAAAATCACAATACAAACACTTTTTAATACAAAAGGGTATATGAACATATAGGGAATTTATCATGATTCCACCTTAAGTACTGCCATAAATGCTTCTTGAGGTACTTCTACAGAACCAATTTGCTTCATCCTCTTCTTACCTTCCTTTTGCTTTTCAAGTAATTTTTTCTTTCTTGTAATATCTCCTCCATAGCATTTTGCAAGTACATCCTTTCTTAAGGCTCTTACAGTCTCCCTTGCAATAACCTTTGCACCTATTGCTGCTTGTATGGCAATTTCAAACATCTGTCTTGGAATTACTTCCTTTAGTTTTTCCGCAATTGCTCTTCCCTTTGCATAGGCTCTATCCCTAGGAACGATTTGAGTAAGTGCATCAACAATCTCACCATTTAGCATAATATCAAGTTTAACAAGTTCTGTTCTCTCGTAACCTGAAAGCTCATAGTCTAGGGATGCATAACCCTTTGTTCTTGATTTTAATGCGTCAAAAAAGTCATATATTATTTCATTTAAAGGAAGTTTATAATGAATTACTACTCTTGTAGCTTCAATATATTCCATGTTTTTTTGTATGCCTCTTTTATTCTGGCACAGGTCCATAACTGTTCCGATATATTCTGAAGGGCAAATAAGTGAGGCATTTACAACAGGTTCCTCCATATATTCTATTTCATTTGGGGAAGGCATATTAGTAGGGTTTGTAAGCTCAATCATTTCTCCATCAGTTTTCATTATCTTATATATAACACTTGGAGCAGTAGTAATAAGATCAAGATTATATTCTCTTTCCAGTCTTTCTTGAATTACCTCCATATGAAGAAGTCCCAAAAAACCACATCTAAACCCAAAGCCAAGTGCAAGTGATGTTTCAGGTTCAAATGCTAATGAAGCATCATTTAATTGCAGCTTGTCAAGAGCATCACGAAGCTCACCATATCTTGCACCATCTGTTGGATATATACCACTATAAACCATTGGCATAACAGGTCTGTAGCCTATAAGTGGTTCTAAAGCTGGTCTTTCAGCATCTGTAATTGTATCTCCAACCTTTGCATCACCAATTACTTTTATACTTGCTGCTACATATCCCACATCACCTGCCTTAAGCTCATCTGCTTCCGTCAATCCAAACTTAAAGGTACCTACCTCATTTACTTCATATTCCTTTTTGGTTACCATAAGTCTTATTTTTGTTCCTTTTTTAACCCTACCTTCTCTAACTCTAATGTGGCATATAACTCCCTTGTAGGAATCATAATAGCTATCAAATATCAATGCTCTAAGTGGTGCATCTTCATCTTCGGCTGGATAAGGTATTTTTTCAACAATTTTCTTTAATACCTCTTCTATTCCTACTCCTGCCTTTGCAGATATCAAAGGCACATCAGAGCAATCTAGGCCAATAACATCCTCAATTTCCTTTTTAACCTCATCGGGTCTTGCACTTGGTAAATCAATTTTATTAATAACAGGTACAATCTCTAAATTGTGGTCAAGTGCCAAATAACAATTAGCAAGAGTTTGAGCTTGAATACCTTGAGTTGCATCAACAACAAGTATTGCTCCTTCACATGCAGCAAGACTCCTGGATACTTCATAGTTAAAATCAACATGACCGGGGGTATCAATTAGGTTTAGGATATACTCATCACCCTTATCGTCAGAATAAACTAACCTTACTGCTTGGGATTTAATTGTAATTCCTCTTTCTCTTTCAAGGTCCATTGAATCCAGTATCTGTTCTTCCATTTCTCTTTTTGTCAATGTTCCAGTCATCTCAATCAATCTATCAGCTAGTGTTGATTTGCCATGATCTATATGTGCTATTATGCAGAAATTTCTTATTTTCTTTTGTCTATTACTTGACATTGAAACCCTCCTCATAATCTAGAAAGTTACTATACTTATTTTAATAATGACTATAACCCACCATTTTTAAATCAACCTAAATTATATCATATAATTACTGGATTATGTCAATATATAAAGTAACATAAACCAGTTAGCTAAGCCAACTGGTTTATAGGGTAGAAATTTTTACTTTAAAAACATAATAGTGGGATAATGCGTCTTACTGACTGCTATTCTCAATGTAGAGGCGAACAGTGTTCGCCCGAGGGCACTTTGAATTTTGGCTATACCCATTGGTGACAGACAGGTCTCAAGTT
>JARDZI010000396.1 GCA_029240935.1 Clostridiales bacterium | reverse complement strand
AAGAATAATTTTCAAAATCCAGAAACACAGCGTGGGGCAAATCCACAGCAGGAGGAAATATTTGATTCTGCAGATATTGAGAAAAATAAAACCATGGCTGGACTTTCCTACTTTATTTTCTTTCTGCCACTGATCGCTTGTCCAGAATCAAGGTACGCAAAATTTCATGCAAACCAGGCACTACTTCTACTTATTGTGTCCGTCGCAGGTAATATTATATTAACCATCATTCCAATTATCGGATGGATACTAATACCAATCCTTTGGATAGGCATTTGTATATTCGGAATTATAGGCTTAATTAATGGCTTTAGCGGCAAGGCAAAACGATTGCCCTTGTTTGGACAGTTCACAATTATTAAGTAGCATACATATTATGTTTACAGGGAGCACATATAGTTGATGCTCCCCGTAACAACAGTATTAGGAGGTGAATTTATGAAAAAAGTATTTATTTGGTTTCTTGTATCAATACTTGTGGTTTCAGCAACTGGTTGTGGATTAAAACGAAAGATTGAGAATAAAATTGGTGAAAAAATATTCGAGGGTGCCACAGGTGGAAAAGTGGATGTTAAAGGGGAAGAAGTTACGATAAAGGGAGAGGATGGAGAAGAGGTTACCTTTGGAAGCACCGAGTGGCCTGATTCAGACCTTATGAAGGATATTCCTAAGTTTACACAAGGAAATATTACAAGTGTAACAAAAAGTGATGAAATTGTTATGATTCTAATAGAAGAAGTTGAACAAAAGGATTTTGAGAGCTATTGTGAGGGAATAAAGAAGGATTTTACTGAGGAAGTAGTAAATTTTGAAATGGATGATGTAATGTCATTTGGAGCTTCAAATGGAAAGGGTATTTACGTACAAGTAATCTTTAACACATCAGATAGAACTCTTAACATTAATTCCACTAAGCAAGAGGAATAAATATAAGCACATATTTTAATTTATATGTTTCAATAAAGAAATTCGATTTTACAGTTTAGGCAGGGGCAGATTGACCTGCCACTGCAGTGTGAAATTTTTATTACATTAGACCACAACCTTGAACAATATAAATATAAGCATTGCAAAACTAGCTAGTGTTGCAATGCTTATATAGTTTATATAACTTTTGAAGAATTCTGAAAGGTAGGTTGATTCTATGAAAAAAATGCTAGCTATTTTATTAGCATGCATACTAACAGCAAGTTTATTTTCAGGCTGTAACTGGAATATTTTTGATAAGGAGGAGGGTCCGGTTACTGGTCCTATAGGAAAATGGGACATGCCTATCCCAAAAATTAATCCCCTTGGATCACAAAATCTATATTATGGTACAGAGCATGCAGTGGGAGAACATGAATTAACATTTGTTGATAACTATCAGGAGACCTCCCGCTCATTCTCAGGTGAGCTGTGGAGGCTTATGGTGAAACACGATTCACCAAATCCTTTATATTTTCTTAAAAAATATGCTAAGAAGCTAGGTGCACAGATCTACCCAAGCCCATATGAAGACAGGGTAGTGTTTAGTCTGAAAAATGAAAAAGAACCAGATGTAATATGGTGGGGAGATGCAAAATATAATGGAGAAGGCTATGAATTATCTGTTTTGAAGGAGCTTCATGCCCTGCCGGATAAGCTATTAACCTTTAAACCTAAGGAAATGGGCAGTGGAATATTGAATTTTTCCTTTGCAACCTCCAGCCAGGGAAAACAGTTTCAAGCAATAACTGTTACAGTACCAAGTGGCGTTGTATCTGCAACTGCAAGTTATTATATGGAAAAGGGAGTGCTTTCAAGGAAATTTGACTATTCCAGGGAGCTAAACTCCATAAAGACAAGCAGCTTTGTACTTGATGACATTCCACAGGGTGAAGGCACATTGTTTTGGAATTTTACCTGGGAGGAGGGTAATGCCCCTGGGGAGGTTACAGTTTTATTACAGGAATTATATGATATACCCCAGATAAAAATGGGTGATGAGCTTGGTGCACTTAAGATTTCTGGAATCCCCTTTGGAAGTGCAAGGGTTGAGGTGCCAAAGGGTGGAGATGTACAGCACGCTGATGGATATTCCCTGGAAGGAGACATAACTCCAGAGGGTGATACTTTGTTCTGGCTGCCAGCAGGTTTTTGGAATGTTGTTCTAGAGGCGGAGGGCATAAATATAACCTCCAGCAAATCAAGACTTGTTCCTGTTAATGCAGGAGAGATGACACTACTAAAGCTGCCAAATGCTTTAAAGAGTACATATTCAAATTTAAATGCCATATATGAAGAGGTTGATACGACAGCAGAGGGTATAGAGCTTTTTGAAACAAAGGACTTAAGTGAAACTGCAACAATTTCATTTGCAGTACATGACCCTAAGAAACGAGATATTTTCCCAGATGATAAGAATACAAAGGTCCTAGAGGGTGGTAGGGAAGTAAAGATTATTGATATTAATCGTCAGGGAATACCACCTAGTGTTGTATTATTATTGGATTCTTCAGGGTCCATGAAAAAGGAAATGGCTGCAACAATAGAAGCTGCAAAAAAATTTGTTCAAGGACTTCCTGAAAACACATTTATTCAGATTGTAGATTTTGACTCCCAAGCACGTGTCCTTAAGGGAACCACAAAAGCTGAGGTAATAAAGAGCCTTGAAACTGTTACGGCATTTGGTTCAACAGTGTTATATGATTCAATTGTTATGGGACTTAAAATACTCAAGGATAAACAGCGTCCTACCTTGGTAGTATTCAGCGATGGAAAGGATTCAAGCCATGATCCTAAGGATGTGGGAAGTACTGCAACAAAGCAGGAAGTAATAGATGGGATTAAAGAGGCGATTATACCTTTATATACAATTGGCTTTGGACCTGGACATGACGGAAGTACATTAAAGGAATTTGCAGGAGTTTCTGAAGGTGTATATTATCCAGCTAATGATCAAAAGGCTCTCGAAAATGTTTTTACAGCCATAAACAGTAAATTTGGCAATATGTTTACATTAACCTATGAAAGACCAAAGGAGTTACCAAAGGCAGATACACCTGTAGTATCCCTTGTTATGGATAACTCAGGATCAATGGACACTGATCCTGCAGAAGAGGGCTGTGGATATAGAATAGACAAGGTAAAGACACTATTTCATGATTTTATTGTAAAACTCCCTGAGGAGTGCTTAACACAGATGATAAACTTTCATTCAAGTGCCATGGGAGGTCC
>JARDZI010000062.1 GCA_029240935.1 Clostridiales bacterium | reverse complement strand
AATTATTTTAGTTTTTTCACCATTTCTTAAGATTGCAATTCCACCTTTTTTTACTGCAACAATAATGCTTCATGTGCCACTATTTTTAAGTATGCTAATTAGTCCAAGTGCTGCAGGAATGGTTGGAGTAATATCTGCCATAGGATTTTTGATGACTCCACTTGGCCCTATTGTTGCTCTTAGGGCTCTTATGCATGGCGTAGTAGGGTATATGGGAGGCTTCATGGTGAGTAAGGGTGTAAAATACCCCTATGTTCTTGTGGCTACACTTCCAGTACATGCAATTCTTGAGGGAATAGTGGTTATAGTTGCAATGGGATTAACTCCTGATGGGATAAAGTATGCATTAATTGTGGTTGCAGCAGGTACAGCGATACATCATGGAATTGATGCAGGTATTTCAATAATTTTTGCAAGAGTACTTAAAAGACAGATGAATAAGGGCTTGAGAAAAGCAGCTTAAAATGATAATGTAATTTCCTTGGATGTTTATGAATTAAATTGACGAAGCAAATTATAAATTATATAATCATTATGGAAACGAGGAATTGCATTAATATTTAAAAACATGCTATTGTTCTTTTAATCAAATTCTTAGTATGCAGTTACCTCAAATCATGTTATATAAGCTTGGGGGGACATTGATGAAGGAGTACAATAGTTTTGATGATCAGTATTCGCTTAGAGCAAGGGTTTATAATGCCTTAAGAGAGGATATACTGAATGGAAAATATAATGCAGGAGAAAATCTAATAGAACTAAGAATAGCAGAAGAGTTAAATGTGAGCAGAACTCCTGTGAGAGAAGCAATAAGACAGCTAGAGCTTGAAGGTCTGGTAGAAAGTATACCAAACAAGAGAGTTACAGTAAAAGGAATTTCTGTAAAAGATATGGAGGATATATATAGAATACGCAAAGTACTTGAGGGTCTTTCTGCAAAATGGGCAGTTGAACAAATTACAAATGATGAGATTAATGAGCTTCAGGAAATATATGAGCTAATGGAATTTTACACTCAAAAAAGTGATATAAATCAAATTGCAAAACTAAATACAAGGTTTCATGAAATAATATTTAGTGCAACAAAAAGCAGTATTTTGAGACATATATTAAAGGATTTCCAGTTTTATATTAAATGGGCAAGGCATGAATCCCTATCAAGTCCAGGTAGAATGGAAGAAGCCCTGAAGGAACATTTGAATATTTTACAAGCCATAAAGAATAGAAGTTGTGAGGATGCTGAAAAGTATCTTACTATACACGTGGAAAATTCCAGCAAAAATTTATTTAACAAAACACAGGGGCAGAAATAGTGCTCCTGTGTTTATTATTATTGTAGCTTATTTTGAGCTTCTAGTAATACCTTAATTGAAGCTTTTACTAATCTTCTATCATATCCCCATGACTTTAGTCCCGTTATCTTAATTTCATCCTTATATTTTTCAAATTGATGTGGAATGGTAACATCAGATTTTATTCCATTACTGGTTTCAGAAATATTAACATACAGAATGTTCTTGTAGCCCTTATCCATAAAATATTGGATTGATTCTCCTATATTTTGACTTATAACTATTTGTGATTCAATATAACTATAGTTCATAAGGGAAGTCTTTATACTATTAGAAGGATAGCTATCTTCTCCAATTATAAGTATTCCATCATAGGTAAATGGCATATTAACTATTCTAGATGTATACATTTCAACAAAAACTTCAGTGTTGCATACTGACTGGGTGAAATTTATATGAATACCCTTTGATTTTAAATGCTCCATATCAATTTTTTTACTTATTTTATTTTCCAAATCAAGGTCAGCCGTATAGTTAAGGACTGTAATCTCGCTACAACCATCTGAAATTGCAGAATGTATACTGTCCTTTATATCTGGGACATAACCTTCAAAGCATATATAAAAATAATATGGTTTATAATTAAGAAGTGAGTTTTTAACCTCCTGAGCTACATCAATTAGCTCTTTATTTTTAGTATTAGTTCCTATATTTTTATATAGATTCTTAATTTTCATTGCATATATTGGTTTAAATATTAGTGGAGTATCCTTAAAAAAATAATTTGAATAGTAGGGAGTATATTTCTCCATTTCTCCTTCACAGTAAAAAATAACAGCTTTTTTCTCTCTAAATGTACCTTCACCCTTTGAATAATGGAAATCAGCAGGCTTGAAAATGATATATGAGCATATAGAATAGGAAACAATAAACATAAATATAGCTATGGCATATGTATAGAATCTTTTGAATTTAAAGTATTTCCTTGAAATATAATATACAACTATTGAAATAGAAAGTATAACAAAAAATAAAGGATAATAACTATATGGCGCACATAAAAATAATGCAAGTAATCCACCCCATAGAGTACCAAATAGTAAAAGTAACAACTGCTAATCACCTCACAATCTCTTTCTTTTTTAGTATATTTGAATTACTATTACATATATGACAATAGTTTTATTATTTATTGCTTATTATTTCAATAGATAAATATTTTCCAGTAATATATTTTTAATTATAGGAAAATAGTGTATAATATAAATACCTAAATGCCAATAATACGGCATTTCAAAAGATCTATATGTTTAAATCTATTGTATAATTTAAGGAAATGAGATAAAGTACAAAAGACAATATCTGTAAGATTATGGAGGTAATCAAATGAGTTCAGTAGAAATTAAGAAGGATGTTTATTCAGTAGGGGTTAAAAACCCAGAGCTTAGAGTATTTGATATAATTATGAATACTGAAAAGGGAACTACATATAATTCTTATCTTATAGTGGATGAGAAGGTTGTTCTCATAGATGCAGTAAAGGATGGTTTTCACAATCAGTCTCTCTCAAATATTAAAGAGATAATTGGTGACAGACCTATTGATTATGTTGTAGTACAGCATACAGAACCAGACCATAGTGGTTCATTAGTTGAAATTCTAAAGGAATATAAGAATGCTGTTGTTATTGCTTCAAAACCAGCTTTAATAAATATTAAAAATATTATAAACAGTGACTTTAATGGGATTGAGGCTAAGGGAGATTTGAACATAGGAAAGCGCACATTGAAGTTTATATCAGCTCCATTCCTTCACTGGCCTGATACTATTTTTACATATGATGAATATGACAAGATGCTGTTTACCTGTGATTGCTTTGGATGCCACTATTGCCATGATGGAATTTATAGTGATACTGCAGGAGATTTTTCCTTTGAATTTAAATACTATTTTGATTGTATAATAAGCCCATTTAAAAAACATGTTTTAGCAGCAATAGAAAAAATAAGACCATTAGCAATAGATATTATAGCACCAAGTCATGGACCTATTCATAGGGATAATCCATGGAAATATGTAGAACAATATGAAGAGTGGAGCAAGAAAACAGCAAATGATAATGAGGATAAATATGCAGTAGTTGCCTATGTTTCTGCATACGGCTATACTAAAATAATGGCTGAAGCAATAGCAGAGGGCATTAGAGCAACAGGTGCAATGGTAGACTGTTTTGATATATCCGAATTAGAGTTAAACCAGATAATTGAAAAAATTGAGAGGTCAAAGGCATTGATTGTTGGTTCCCCAACTATTAACCAGGATGCGGTAGAGCCAGTTTGGAATTTACTTTCCCATGTAAGTCCTATTGTGAACAGAGGAAAGCATGCAATGGCATTTGGTTCATATGGCTGGAGCGGAGAAGGGATTCCAATGATTACTGAAAGACTGAAATCCCTTAAATTCAAGACAATTGAACCAGGTTTAAAGGTAATACTTAAACCTACTGAAGAGGATTTGGAAAATGCAAAATCCAAGGGGATAGAAATAGGGAAGCTTTTATAAAAAATTAGTGAAGGGGTGTAAAGTATGGATAAACAAAAAATTTTAAACATGCTAGAAAAAGAAGGCTATAAAGAAATAGATGAAATAGAATATAATAAACAGATAAAGGTATTTAATTTTTTCTATGTTTTTGACGAAGTGGAATTAGAGGCTTCCAAGGAATATGCAAATGAGAATTACGATGAGGCTAATGGTGAGGAAGAATGGTATGATGAATTTTTCCTTCCATATCTAGTGGATATGGCTTCAGATAATGTAAGGGATACTCTTGAGGATATATGTGAAGAATTGGAGCTGACAGGTGAATTTATATTATATGAACCAGATAGAGAAAGCTATGAACAAATGGAGTTTATACTAGTTATAGCAGAGCAGGATGTAGAATTTGATGTAGATGAAATAGTTGAAAAACTAGAGCTATAAACAAAATAAAAAGGGTAATGGGCACACAATGCATGGTGTGCCCATTGCCCTTTTTGATTGTAATATTATGAAAGCTCTTTAGTCTTCCTTATACTGCAATTGATATAGATTAAAGTAGAGACCTTGCTTTTCAAGAAGCTCCTCATGTTTACCCATTTCTCTAATCTTACCCTTATGAAGAACCACTATTTTATCTGCCTTTTTAATGGTTGAAAGCCTGTGGGCTACTATTATGGTGGTTCTATCTCTGGTTATTTTCTCCAATGCGTCTTGAATCAAGCTTTCGGTTTCGGTGTCTATGTTTGAAGTTGCTTCATCAAGTACAAGTATAGGAGGGTTAAAAGCTATGGCTCTTGCAAATGCAATAAGCTGTCTTTCACCCTGGGAGAAGGTTGACCCTCTCTCATTTACATAGGAGTCATATTTATCTGGAAGTTTTTCAATGAATTTATCTGCATTTACATACCTTGCTGCCTCAATTATTTTTTCATCTGAAACACTATCATCATTTAATCTGATATTGCTTTTAATATTTCCTGTAAATAAGAATACATCTTGAAGTACAGTAGCAATATTGTGTCTTAGATTGTCCATATACATATCCTTAATATTTACTCCGTCTATAAGAATTTCACCCTTTTGTATATCGTAGAATCGGCTAATAAGGCTTATAATTGATGTCTTACCAGCTCCTGTTGCTCCAACAAATGCAATCTTTTCACCGGGTCGTATCT
The DNA here is from genome assembly GCA_029240935.1 of Clostridiales bacterium. Classification (GTDB taxonomy): domain Bacteria; phylum Bacillota; class Clostridia; order Clostridiales; family Caloramatoraceae; genus JARDZI01. The sequence goes on along the minus strand of JARDZI010000062.1, from coordinate 8,735 downwards.
TAAAACTAACGTCCCTTAAAACCCATTCCTCTTCATTGTAGGCAAACCAAACATTTTTAAATTCAATTTCTCCTTCAACCTTATTAATTACTACTGGTTTTTCGGATTTGTTTATCCTATCATTATTATCTAAAAGAGCAAATATTCTTTCTGAGGATGCCATGGCTGATTGAAGTATATCGTATTTTTCAGTAATATCATATATTGGTTGAAATAATTCACCAAGGTAATTAATAAATGCATATAACAAACCAAATGGAATGATTTCTTGTATTACACTAACTCCTCCAAACCATAGAATAGCTGCTAAGGTAATTGCATAAAAGAAATCAATTGCTGGCCTGAATACTGCAAATACTGTAATTTGCCTAACTGAAGCTTCACGGTAGGATTTATTTATTTTATCAAAATCTCTGAACTTTTTATTTTCTTTTGCAAATATTTGCACAGTTTTCATACCTGAAATGTTCTCTGCAAGTGATGAATTAATTTTTGCAATTCTTGTTCTTACATCTCTGTAAGCGTCCCTGTCATATTTCTTAAATATCATTGCTGCTCCGAATACTAAAGGTAGTGCAACTAGAGCAATTAGTCCAAGCTTAACATTTAGAAGGAACATTGCAATAAGGACCCCACCTATAATAAACACATCAGAAATCAAACTAATTAGAACAGAAGTATACATTTCATTAAGGGTTTCTACGTCATTGGTTACCCTTGTAACAAGCCTCCCAACAGGATTCTTATCAAAGAATGAAAGGGAAAGGCTCTCTACGTGTTTGAAGACCTTTTGCCTTATATCAAATATAATCTTTTGACCTGTCCAACTTAATAATAGAATTTGTGCATAATTGAAAAAGAAGGATGAAAGCATAAGTATAATAAGCAAAATTGTCATTTTGAGTAGACCGGATGCATCATCTTCTCTTAGTATCTTTAATTCTGCAGGAGTTAGTTTAGAAACATTAAAGCTTTTGTCACCCTGAATCAGGCTATTGTTTTCTATTTCAAAGGATTTTCCGTGGTTTACCGCGCCATCAACAAGATAATAGGTATTATCCTTAAACACTATGGAAGCAGGTGTACCTGAGGATGTGCTTTCCCTAACGATGTATTTATCTCCTACTTTTACACTGCCAGGTGTGGAGGTAGTTAGTATGGTGTAAGGCTTTTTATATCCATTAATATAATCATCAATAGCTGTTTTAATAAGTAAAGGTCTAACAAGTTTAACTGCTGTTACAATTGCAATCAGCAATATAATTAATATAAAATATTTGGTGAAGGGCTTTGCAAACAAGAGAAGTCTCTTCATCAATTTAGAATCATATTCCTTGACTACTGCTTCTTCCTGATTTATGTTATCCATACCTACACCTCCTCTTCCTGTATTTTCTGTTCAATTAACTGCTTCTCATATATACTGTTATATAATCCTTTTTTATCAACTAGCGATTGATGGGATCCTTTTTCAATGATTTCTCCCTCATCAAGTGCTATTATTACATCAGCATCCTTAATTGCAGATATTCTATGGGATATTATTATTGATGTTTTATCCTTCATTATTTTTTTAAGACTCAATAGTATTTTTGCTTCGGTTTTTGCATCAACAGCTGATAGGCAATCATCAAAAACAAGTATTTCAGGATCCTTTACTAATGCCCTACCAATTGCAACCCTCTGCTTTTGACCACCTGAAAGTGTTACACCTCTCTCACCAACAACTGTTTCGAATTTGTTTGAGAAATCCATAATATTATCATATATATCTGCATCCCTCGCACTTTGATATACCTTCTCCATATCCAGGGTTTCAAGTCCTAGATTAATGTTTTCTGCAATATTTGTTGAGAAGAGGAAGGAATCCTGTGGAACAAAGCCTATGTTTTCTCTTAAAACTGAAAGTGGGATTTTATTTATATCATGTTCATTTATAGTTATTTCTCCTGTTTCCACATTGTACAACCTTACAAGCAGATTAACCAGAGTACTTTTACCACTTCCTGTTTTCCCGACTATTCCAAGTGTTTGTCCCTTTTTAACTGATAAATTTATATTTTTAAGGGCTGGTTCTTCAGTATCGGGATATCTAAATGTTAGGTTTCTTATATTTATATCTCCATTTATAGAATTTACATCCTCTGGATTACTATCAAATACTTCTGGCTTCTGATTTAGTATATTTTCTATTCTTTCATAGGAGGCAAGTCCACGTTGAAGCTGATTCATAACCCAACCAATTGCCATCATTGGCCAAATTAGGTTACCAAGATACATATTAAAGGATATAAAATCACCAAGTGATATATAGCCATATAATGCATAGGTTCCCCCAACTCCTAGAAGTGTAATAAAGCTTATAGAAGCAATAAGTTCTATTAGTGGGTTAAAGGTACCCCAGGTTTTCATAAGACTCATATTTGCATTAAAATTATTTTGATTTTCCTTTGTGAACTTCTCATATTCCTTTTCTTCCTGAACAAATGATTTAACTATTCTTATACCAGAGAAGTTTTCCTGAACTACATCAGTGAGCTTAGAAATAGCTTCCTGTATTCTAGTAAATTTCTTATGCATTGTCTTTCCAAATATTCTTGCAATTACTGTTAGGAAGGGAAGGGGTATTAGTACAAGTAGAGTCAATTTTACATTTATTGAAAGCATTATTGCTATGGTTGACAATGTCATTACAACAGCATCGATTGACATTACAACTCCACCTGCAAGTGCCATTCTAACAGAGTTTAAATCATTGGTTGCATGAGACATAAGATCTCCTGTTTTATTGTGATTATAAAAATTGGTTGAAAGACTCTGCAAATGCTTAAATAGAGTATTCCTCATGTCGTACTCAATGTGTCTAGATGTTCCAAATATATATATTCTCCACATAAACCTACCTATTACTATACACAAATATACTAAAATAATATAAATTATGTAGGTTAATATTAGACCTGAGGTTGCACTGCCCTTTTGCATGGAATCTGTCAGGTAACCTACTAGTTTTGGTGGGATAAGCTGAACACCGTCTACTATTAAAAGGAATACTATACCGAGTAAATATCTAAAGCGATATTTATAGGCTAGTTTTAGAAGTGATTTAAGATTTTTCATTTAATTCCCCCTTTTGTAGCTAAGCAAGTATTTTGTAAAAATTGTTGACTACAAATTATATTATATAATTAATATACCTATGATTTCAAACATTAAAATGAAAAACAATAAAAAAATTTTAACGGAGATATTTTTGTTGTGGAATTTAACATTTCGATACCAATATATTGAAAATAAATATATTTTTTACTGGTTTATATTTTAGAAAAATACATAACCTAAAATTAGAAATAGGAAGGAGTGAATACTATGAAAGGACGTCTAATAACAGGAATTGCAGCTGGCGCACTAATGGGTGCAGCAGCAAGTATGCTTATGATGCCTCAAATGAGCTATAAAAATAGAAGAAGAGCAACAAGAATAAGCAGAAGATTAGTTCATGATACAGGAAGTATAATGAGTGGAATAAGAGGCTATATTAAATAATACCGGTTTTCCCGGTATTTTTTAATGAATTTTTCAAACTATAGTATGATTTATGTACAAATACAACTTTATTTAGAAAAAAGTTGTATTTGTATTTTAATATTCTGTATAATATGATTAGTGCATATCAAATAATGTCATATAGAATATAATTATGACTTAGAGAAACTTGTATTGTTTCAGTCTCAACTAATGCGAAAAAGGATGATGAATATGGAAATTCTAACTTTAGGTGAAAAAGTAAAAGCTAAACGAAAAGAAATGAATATGACATTAAAAGACCTTGCTGAGGATAGAGTAACTCCAGGACAAATAAGCCTTGTAGAGTCTGGCAAATCAAAACCTAGTATTGATTTGCTTGAATACATAGCTGAGAAACTAAATACTGATATTGAGTATTTCCTTGAAACAGAAGAAAAACAAGCAACTAGGATATGTGAATTTTATGCAAACATTGCTGAAGCAGCAATTAAAGCTGAGAATACATTAAGAGCAAATGAGTCCATAGAAAAGGGATTACATTATGCTGAAAAGTATAAATTAACTTATTTTAGAGGTAAGTTTGATTTAGCATTTGCTAGCCTTAAGTATTTGAACAGAGAACTTGAGGAAGCCCAACAGTATTGTATATCTGCAAACAGTATTTTTTTAAAAACAGAAAGTATTGAAGATATTATAAAAAGCTTTATACTTATTGGTGTTATAACATTAGAAATGGGATATACTTCAACGTCTCTTAATTATTTTATGCAAGCAGACAACATTTTAAATGAATATAGTATAATGAATGAAATACTAAAAGCAAAAATATTTTACTATATAGCAATATGTCAAAGCAAGATGGGAAATATGTCTCAGGCAATAGACTATTCAATGTTGGTAAAGGACAGGCTTAAGGTTTTGGACAATAAAAGAGAATATGCAGAGACATTGATGATATTGAGTATTGCATATAGCCAAGATAACAAGGTTAAGGAAGCATTAAAATATGCAAGAGAAGCAAGAAAAATATTTGATGAGATAAATGATGTTCATGAAATTGCTAGTATAGAAACAAATCTTGGAGTGATTTTTGCAAGGGGACATGATTTAGATGAATCCTTTAATCATTTAAATAAAGCTTTAAGCTTAAAGCACCAGATAAATGATAATACCATTCCTGATACATTACTTATTATGTGCGACAATTATATTCACTTAGGTGAATATAATAAGGCACTTGAAATAGTATCTAGCACTATGGATGAACTGGATTATGAACAACATTTATATAGAATTAAATGTTTTGAATATCTCTTTAAAATATATAGTAAAATGGATGATGTAAAAAAAGCTGAGGGAACACTTTTAAATGCAATTAAATATTTAGAAACACTAGACTTTGATAAACAGCTTGGTGATTTTTATGTTCTTACAGGGCAATTCTACATTGAAATTGGAGAAAAAGAATTAGCTCTTAAATTTATAAATAAAGGATTGGATAGGTATAAGGATCTTGGAATCATTTTAAATGATTAGGTATAAATAAGTATGGAGTAGGTGGGGACATGGAACTTAAGATTGGCGAAAAGATTAGAAGAAGAAGAAAGCAAATGAGATTAACATTAAAGGAACTCGCAGGGGATAAAGTTACTCCTGCTCAAATAAGTGCAGTTGAAAAGGGAAAATGTAAGCCAAGCTCCGGTTTACTAGAATATATAGCCTGTAAATTAGAGGAGGAAATTGAATACTTTACCCTAACAGAAGAAGAGAGATGTAGAAATGAATTTGATAAGAATAGGGTAATAAGTCAAGAACTTTACAATGAGAAAAAATTTCAGGAAGCAAAAAATGCTTTGAAGGGTATGGAAGACATACTCTCATATCTTAAGGACGAGCAAAAAGGCTATTATTACTCCCTACATGGAAACTGCTCCTATGATAATAAAAAATATAATGATGCATTTGATCTTTATGTTAAGTCTCTTACAAGTTATTTAAAAACAAAGGACCTAAATACTATTGCCAATCTATACATTAATATAGGAAATTGTTTATATAAAACTAAAAAATATGACATGGCCTTAGGATATTATCTAAGCGCTTATAGATATATTACTGAAGGCATTGATTATGATATTGCCGCTAGGGCATTATATGACACTGCTATATGTAATCTAGAGTTAAAAAGATTTGATACTGCAAAGGAATTTATAGAAAAATGTAGCGAATTTATTACAGCAAATGAATGGCTAACTAAGGATAAATATCTTCCTGGACTTTTTATGATGAAGGGTGTAATTGAAAGAGAGCAAAAATTAAATAATGCAAGTATTACAAGGTTTGTTGAAGCTTTTGTAAAATATAAGCAGGTTAATAATTATCTTGGCATGGGAAGAGCAAAAAACAATGAGGCCCAATGCCTATGGGATATTGGAGAAAAGGAAAAATCAATTGAATGTTTTAAAGAAGCAATTGAATACAAAAGCGAAGGTAATGATGAAAAGCTTGTTGATACCTATATAAATCTTGCAGAGCGTTCAAAAGAAATGCATAATGTTCAGAGGGCTGTTGAAATAATAAACTCAGCAGAGGAAAGAGTGCTAAATCAAGGATCAGTTTATGGATTGATTGAAATATTCACCAAGAAATTTGAATATTTGGCTGAATTGAAGGATTATGATAGAGCTGAAATATCGGCGTTTCTGGCTCTTGACTACATTCAAAAGACAGGTGATAAAAAAGCTGAATCAAAATTATATATTATGCTTTCTGAAATGCATAAAAATATGGGTGATGAAAGAGCAGCTATTGAATATTTAATTAAAGCAAATAAATCTTTTGACTACTAAAAAAATTAAGGTGTTAATTTCCTTTTTTGGTTCGATTGTGTATAATTAATCTAAACTAAATGGAAAATAGCACCTTTGTAATTTTATGATGGAGGGGTATTTATGGATTTTAATGGTTTGCAGGCAGCAGATTTTGATTTTTTTAAAAAGAAGGAAAAAATGTTAAAGGACGAATATGAAAAGGGAAGAAATGATGTAAAGTTACATTTTAGAGCATTATGCTATGAAATGCAGAAAATACATCATAGGAAGACAGGTGGGGTATTGACTTTAGAGAAGGATTTCCAGAATTTTAATAAAAGGAGCAGCAATATTAGTGCATACTATAAAGTTGAGGATAGCAATTTTATTATATTTATGCTAATGAACTGTGACCATCTAAAAATAGATGCTGAAGTAATATCTGATAATACTGTTGATGCAGAAAAAATACTTGATATTGTTAAAAATAAGAAAAGCATTATTTGGGAATTAATAATGACAAGTAAATTCATGATGATAGATGCTGAAGTATTGGGAAAAGATAAAAAGAATAATTATATGAAGTTATCCTCACTTGATATAAACACTAAAAACTATGAAGGTTTTACAAGCTTTATTGAAAACAATACAGCTAAGGGGAAAACAGCTTTTAAGCTTGGGATAGGATATGTGTATCCAAAGAGTGAATGTCTAAAGCAGGGGAAGAATATTGCTCAAAATGCCTATGATGCTATGAATAATTTAATAGATAGTTTGAAGAAAATAATTTAGAAGTATTTTTGGTAAGGAGGTGTTTTGCTTGGTTAATGCTTTGAAGGTAGTAGATAGAAGAAGATGTATTGGCTGCCTTTCATGTCGTCAAGCATGTGCAAGACTTAGGGGAGAATACTCTCCAGCTATTTCAGCAATAGATGTTAAAACAGCTGGAGGCTTTACAGGAGAGTTTGTTATAAATATTTGTAGGGCATGCATGGATCCAGCTTGCATGGAGGCATGTAAGTTTGGTGCTCTTACCTTAAGGAAAGGTGGTGGAGTAGTATTTCACAGAGATAAGTGCGAAAAATGCAATGCATGTGCAGCAGCTTGTTCTGTAAGTGCCATAAGAATGGACAGTGATGGCTATCCAATAATTTGTACCCATTGTGGGTATTGCACTAATTATTGCCCACATAAGTGTATTGCCCTAAAGGAGGTCTTGTAGATGCTTGGTAAGAACTATATTAATGTTCTTTATATAGAACTTGATAAGGAAGAGTTCAGATATGAAAAAAGAGAAGACCTTCTAAAATATATAGGAGGAACAGGACTAGCTGCAAAGCTTCTTGATGAAAATATAAAGCCTGATTGTCCCCCTCTTGACCCATGTCAGCCAGTAGTATTTGCAATAGGACCACTGTCATTTGTAATGCCTGTTTGCACAAAGGTGGTTGCAGCTTTTTATTCTCCTCATACGGTCGAATATGGAGAGAGTCATGCTGGTGGAAGACTTGCAATGGCAATGAGATTTAATGAGACTGATGCAATTGTTATTACTGGAAGGGCAAAACACCCTGAATATATTGTTATAGATGATAAGGTTAATTTTAAGGATGCAAGGGCAATGTGGGGTTTGTCTGTTGAGGAAACGGGTAAGGTATTAAGAGGTCATACACAGGGAAGTGGAGTGAGAAGCTCCATGAGGATCGGAAGGGCAGGAGAGAACCTTATTACCTATGCAGGGGTTAATGTAGACACCTACAGGCATTTCGGAAGACTTGGGCTTGGTGCAGTATTAGGGTCGAAGCTGTTAAAGGGCATTGTAGTTATAGGTGATAATTCTATAAAAATACCTAATGAGAATAGAAAAAAATATTGGGAAACATATGATAATATTTTCAATATTGTGTTAAATACTGATGTTATGAAAAAATACCATGAGGTGGGAACTGCAGTTAATGTAGTACCATTAAATGAAATGAATTCACTTCCCTCCTTAAATCTAAAAACCACAAGGTATGAACATGCAGAAAAAATATCAGGTGAAAGCTTTGCTGAAAAGAACCTTGTAAGAAAGGTCGCATGTGTTGGATGTCCAATAGGGTGCATACATATTGGTCAATTCAGAAGGGAATTTGATATAGGCTATGAGTATGAATCTGTAAATATTTCATATGACCATGAACTTGTTTTTGCACTGGGAAGCTTTGTTGGATTAAAGAATACTGATGAAGTGCTTCAGCTTATAGATGTGGTGGAGAGTGAAGGATTAGATGCAATATCAACAGGTGTAGCATTAGGTTGGGCTACAGAATGTTATAAAAGAGGTATTATAAATTTAGATGATACACTAATGCCATTTGAATTTGGGGTTCTTTCTAATTATATGGCTGGGGTTCA
>JARDZI010000061.1 GCA_029240935.1 Clostridiales bacterium | reverse complement strand
CAAAGTGATAAAAAAGTACATCCTTTCTAGTTACAGCCCGTTCTAAATCTTCCTTATCATCAAGCTCATCCAAATGATATTGAATAAGTGTTTTTGCTAATTTTACAGGATATTTCAATAGTCTTTTTTTTATTGAACCTAAAAAGTTATTCTTATCACATAAGACATTAATATTTCTCAACATAGCACAACGACCTATTGGATAGTAGTAATTATCCAATTTATCTGGATAATCTCCATTTAGTACAGCTTCTATCTCATTTAAGGTTTCATTTATAGTAAAATACATTAGCCAGGTTTCAACACCATTTATAAGTCCGAAATCTCCAGTTCCCCAGTGGCCTCCTTCAAAAACATTAATATTACCCTCTTGTAATAAATCATCCATTTGATCTATTATCCCTTGTCTCTCATGTGATTCAGGTATAACATCACAATAAATAAAAATATCAATGTCACCTTCTCCTGCTTTGGGAAATGGTTCCGTGCTTCCACTAATGCCAATTGATTGTACTTCCTTCATTGATGAAATATTACTAATTAGTTTTTGTATGATTTCTTCAGTACTACTAATCACATTATCACCTTCTATTTAAATTAAATCTACCAAATCATACCATAATACATCACACTAAATTTTTATATTATTTCCTATTATACCATAATTAAACACAATCAAACTGCCAATTTGTATACATATAATTAGCTATGGTATTTTAAAAACACAAAAAATCACTCCTGAAATCCAAGAGTGATTGAATATTTTCTATTACAATTTAACATAATTTGTTCAAATCAAAATGAACTTTATTATACACCAAAATGAGCCATTGCTTCTTTCTCCATCTTAGTGAGTCTTATATAGTAATCAGAAAGCTCATTTAAATGAGCTAGGGCTATTTTACCTGTTAATATTGGATCATCATTTGTAACATTTGTTAACATATCTCTTCTCCCATGTTCCAACTCTACATCTAGTCCAATTCTAAATTGATCAGCATCAAATTTACTACTCTCCCAATCTATCCCTAACATTCTTCCTATTTTGATAGCTTCATCAAGAGTAAAGCTTTTTCTTTGTCTTGGTCCAATATTTTTATATATATCACATCTCCATGCCTCATCTTCATGCCACTCAATATTATTTTCATCCTCAGTATAATTTTCTCCAATTGATAAAATATAACCTTCTGAGTTGTCATATCTTGCATCTATTATACTTTCATCAGTAAATGTCTCATTAAAATTTCTTTCAAAATCCCTGATATAAGGCCAATTGCACATTGGTAATACATCAAAACGTATTATTGGACAAATAATTGAATCCATTCTATCCTCCATATTACATAATAACTATTAATATAATATGAAGTATTCTACTATTTGGTTAATTATCTATGCAGCAAGTTTTAAAAACTCATTTATAGAAATGGAGTATTGTATTTCTCTAGGTAATAATTTTTCTTTTTTAAACCCAACCTTATTGAATACTTTAATTGAACGTTCATTTCTTAAATTTATTTTTGCAATAACTTCATCTACCCTCCAATTAAAAAAAGCATGCTTCAGGCCTTGACGAATTGCATTGGAGCCTAATCCTTTTCCCCATTTGTCCTTATCTCCAATTACGATTACCATTTCTGCCCCTTTTCCCTTAGGAACAAGCTTTAAAAACCCGATTGGTTCTTCTTCATTTGTGGTTACTATAAAAAAGCTCCCATTGTCATTAAACAAATGGGTTAAAATCGGCATGTTTATCCTGCTAATCACCTGTTTAATACTTTTACCTACATTCTGATTTTCATTTAAATACCTTATTACGTCCTCATCCTCAAGCCAATCAATAATCTTCCAGGCATCTGACTTATAAATCTCCTGGCGTAATTGAACATTAAAAGCTTTCATTAAAGCAATCCTCCCTAAAAATAATAAAAGCCCTTCATGCATATTAAGTTTTATCCATGACGGTTCTTTTCCAATTACAAGCCAATATTACCATAGGGTATCATTTATGTAAAATGGAGCATTAATGGTTGGGGCAAAATAACTATGGAAACAGACATTTATCTCCCTTTCCCTTAGGAATTTAAACTGATTTGTTTTTAAGCCTGTGAAGGAATTAAAATTTTCTCAGCTTGTCAAGGAATAACATGCAATATGAATATGTAACATATGCGAGGTGATGGACGTAAGGTGCCAGCCATATGAGATTATGAGATTTCATTTTTTTCTTATAGCTTACTATTCCTATTTTATTCATTAGAAACTATATAAAAACTCCAGCTACTTAAACATTAAGTAGCTGGAGTTTTTATAATTGCAATTTTCTAGTTATATGCTTTTTTATCTAAATAGTACAGTACAAGCTTTGCAACCTGGCCTATTCTTTCCTGGTCAATCGTATCTTCTACCTTGTCCTTAGGAGTATGATAAGCAGGGTTCTCTATGTCCATATGAATTAGGGTTAGTGCTTGAATATCCCTTTCAGCAAATGGTGTATGGTCGCTTGCTGATTCCTTTGCCTTTGTACATTCCATGCCCAAATCCTTGGCATACTTAAAGAGGTCTTCTCTTAATTTAGTTTCAAGTTCACTATAATTTCCAAGTGTCAATGGCATTATATTCTTTGAACCTACCATGTCAATATTTATTACAACTGTATTATCCTTATTCATTGGAAATACTGGATTCTCTACATAGTGGTATGCTCCAAAAAGTCCCTCTTCCTCTCCATTAAATGCAATAAACAGGATTGTTTTCTTAGGGGGCTCCTTAGCTTCTTTAATAGCTTTTGCAACCTCCATTAAAGTAGCTACACCAGAGGCATTATCAAGGGCTCCTGAATTATAGGTTCCATTTTTATTATCTCCAACATGATCCAAATGTCCACCTATTACGATATACTCATCCTTAAGCTTTGGATCAGAACCTGGTATTACTCCTATAATATTGGATACCTCAACCTCCTTTGGCTCATAATCTGATTTAATATGAATCAAATTCCCCTGTGCTGCTGAATCAGAAATTTCTTTAAATGTAATGCTTTCTGTGCTAACAAGTAGTGGTCCATTTTGATTGTCATAAAATGAGGCCGGCATTGCATAGGGACTTATCGGCAGATGTTTGTATGGATTTCTAGAATTTGTAATGTCAACTTCCAGAACTAAGCCCTTTACTCCACAACCCTTTATCATTGCCATAAGTTCTTTATTAGTTCCAACTTGACTTCTTATATCCTTATTAATAATTAGAATTTTCCCATTTAACTTTTCCTTATTATTTTTTAGTTCATCCTTACTAGAAATAATTAGTCCTTGGGTGTTAACCTCTCCACTAACACTTATTCCTTGAGTTGAACCACTGTTAATAAAGTTATCAGGATAAATAAAGTCCTTAATAAGCTTTCCATCCTTATCTAATATTTGCAGCAAGGGTGCTCCAATTGTTGTCATTACCGTTTGAGTATATGTCTGCTTGTAGCTGTTAAGCTTTTCAGCCTTTTGAAGTCCTATATTGTCAAAGTAATTAGCAATATAATCTTCAGTTAATTTGTTTCCATTGCTTCCTGCCAATCTTCCCTCGTACTTTTCGATAATTCTTCTATTGTTTTCACAATAGAATCAGAATAAATACTCTCCTCGGATAAGTTTACAAATCCCTTAACATTGGTATTAGTATGAGTTGTTTTGTCACAGGCTGAAGCTAAAAAAATGAGTATTAAAACTAATAGAATCCCCTGATTTCTAAAGCAGCTTTTTTTCATTGTATTCCCCCCTTTTTAATTAACCCTATTCCCAAAGCTCTCCCATAAGCTTTTCAATTCTGACCTTTCTTTTTTGTGTTTCATCCCTATCTATTATTATATTATCTCCATCTACTATTAATACATCACCCTCAACAACTCCTGCAGGCAGCTTGCATTTCTCAATTTTTATCATTTCTTCAGCTTCATTTTCACAAATTGCATATTCTCCTTCAAATCTGTCTAATACAACCTTCATAACCTTCACTCCCATCATAATAATTTTATTCTTAATTATTTCAATAAATCATACATTTAATTGTATTGCATCATTGGATATAATTATAAAAATATTTATGACTCTAAAAATAAATCGGGATAAAATAGATATTTTTTTAAATCTATATAGTCATCCTCGATGAAATTTACACCTTCACTAGCTAAAAGCATCCTTTGAAAGGCATGTCCCTCATAATCTTTGATAGCAATATGTCCCTTTGAATTAACTACCCTGTGCCATGGAAGTTTATACTTTTCACTCATGGAGTGAAGTACTCTAACTACCTGCCTTGCAGCTTTCGCGCTTCCGGCATAAGCTGCAATCTGGCCATAGGTCATTACCTTTCCTGAAGGAATATTCTTTATTATTTGAATCACTTTTAGTGTAAAAGCCTCCATATTCTAGCTCCTTTCAATTGATTTTAAAAGAATGCACCCCCATAAAAAATAAAATCTCATAATCTCATGTGGCTGGCACCAGTGGTTATTTCTTTAATTTATCAGATATATTTTTCTCCATGCCCTGTGCGGTTGGTTTATAGTATTGCTTTCCTATTAGGTTTTCAGGCAAGCATTCCATGTCTGTATGCTTGTCTTCATAATCATGTGCATACTTATAGCCTTTTCCATAGCCAAGTTGATCCATTAGTTTTGTTGGAGCATTTCTCAAATGTAGTGGTACTCCCTCTGCCATTGTTTCCACAGCATCAAGTTTTGCCTTTTCATATGCCATATATAGAGAATTGGATTTTGGAGCTAGGGACAGGTATACAACTGCTTGAGTAAGGTTTACACTTCCTTCAGGCATACCTATGTAATGTACTGCATCATATGCTGCTACTACTATTTGTAATGCTCTTGGATCTGCCATGCCCACATCCTCCGAGGCAAACCTTATAAGCCTTCTTCCAACATAGAGAGGATCCTCTCCTGCCTCAAGCATTCGTGCCAACCAATATACTGATGCATTCGGATCTGAATTTCTCATAGACTTATGAAGAGCTGATATAAGGTTATAATGCTCTTCCCCCTTTTTATCATAGAGCAGAGTTTTCTTTTGAATACATTCTTCAATTATCTCTTTACTAATCTCTTTTATTCCATCCTTTGCACTGCCACCCATTACTGCCATCTCCAGTGTGTTTAATGCCATTCTTGCATCACCATTGGAGTAAACTGAAATCATTTCAAGAAGCTCATCTGTAACACTAATTTTAATGTTACCAAGTCCTCTTTCATCCTTAATTGCATTATTTAGCAACTCAACTAAATCCTGAACCCCAAGATTATTTAAAACAAATACTCTAGACCTGGATATAAGAGCAGAATTAACCTGAAAGGATGGATTTTCAGTAGTTGCTCCTATTAAAATAATGCTTCCTTTTTCAACATATGGCAAGAATGCATCCTGCTGAGCTTTGTTAAATCTATGAATCTCATCGATAAATAGAACCGTCCTATTCCCTCTTTGCTTGCCTTCCGCAGCCTTTAACATTACCTCTTTTATTTCCTTTATTCCCGAAGTTACTGCACTAAAGTTAATGAACTCAGCGTTGGTCATTCTTGCAATAATCATTGCAATTGTTGTTTTACCAACTCCCGGAGGTCCCCATAATATCATGGAGGTTATATTATCCGATTCTATAAGTTGTCTTAGGAGCTTTCCCTTACCAAGTATATGCTTTTGTCCTACAAATTCGTCGAAGTTTCTAGGTCTAACTCTGTCTGCCAGAGGAGCTTGTATATCTATTCCATCAAAAAACGACCCTTGAATGTTATCCATAATCCACACCCTAATACTTAATATTTTTTCAATTTATTACATTATATACTTTAGACCGTTATATCTCAAGTATATCAAAATGCTTGCATATTTCGGGTAAAATAGAAAAACTCTCGCTTAGGAGAGTTTATTAGTATTATTCATGTCCATCACTTCATTCATTCTTTTTTCTACCTTTTCAAGTGGAGTCTCCTTAGATGTATTACTATATCTATAATTTGCTGCTGCTGCTTCAATTATTACTGCTACATTTCTTCCTGGTCTTATGGGAAGCTTAATCATAGTAACAGGTACACCTAATATTTCTCTCTTTTCATTTGCAGCCCCCAGTCTGTCATAATCCTTCTCACCATTCCATTCCTCAAGCTCTATTATAAAATCAATTGTTTTTTCCTCTAGAATTGAACTTAATCCATAAAGAGCAGCTATGTCCATTATACCCATACCTCTAACCTCCAGCATTCCAGATGTAATGTATGGTGAGGTTCCATGGAGCACTCCGTCAATATTTTTAATTTCCACAGCATCATCTGTTACAAGCATATGTCCCCTTTTAATAAGTTCTAATGCTATTTCACTTTTTCCTATTCCACTTCTGCCTGATATTAATATGCCAACCCCGTATACATTAACAAGAACTCCATGAACTGAGGTACTCTCTGCTAACTCCCTATCAATATAGTTCATTATTTTACTTATTAATCGAGTAGTTATCATTTTACTCTTAAGCACCCATACATTATGTTTCTTCGCTTCCTCTAAAAGCTCTATATGTGGCTCTAAATCCCTAGTAATAATAACGCAGGGAATATCAAATTCAAAAAATTGCTTAAAGCGTTCCTCCCTAATCTCAGGACTCAATGTAGCAAGGTAGCTCATTTCTACCAATCCAAGTATCTGAAGCCTTGAAAATGCAAAATAATCATAATATCCTGTGAACTGGAGTCCAGGCCTGCTAGTATCACTTACACTTATTTCATTATCCTTATTCCCGCTTATAACTACCTCAAGATTCATTTCTTTTGCTAATTTTTCTACCTTTATCCCCATACAATCACTCCTGCTTTTTATGTTTAAATTTAATATTGCAATAGCTCTATAAAGAAACTTACACATTTTTTAATGTTCTCAAAGCTTATGCACTCGTTCGTTCCATGCATTGCTCCTAATTCACTGCTTTTTATCTTATAGGGTGAAAATCTATATATATTTTCACAAACCTCTTCATACTTTCTTGCATCAGTTCCTCCAAGTACAATATATGGAGCTGAAATAGCCTCAGGGAATATTTTATTTATTGTGGCATCTATTACTTTATATCCAAAGGAATCCACTGAAGATACTTTTGATGGATCCTCAAGTCTAATTGGTTCAATCTTAATATTATTATTTTTAATAGCACCTCTAATATGCTCTAATAAATCCTGTCCAGTTTCACCTGGTGCAATCCTAAAGTTTACAACTGCACTTGCCCTTTGAGGAAGTACATTAGGCTCCATACTTCCCTCCAGCATAGTTGCTGCTGTAGTTGTTCTAAGCATTGCATTCCCAGAATTGGATTGAGAAAAAAACTTCTTGAATAGGGGACCAAAAATCCATAGATTTGCAATAATCATTCTATTTATAAAACCCATATGTGGTCCAATACATTTTAACATATTTTCGATAGGCTTAATTACTTTAGTTCTGCATTGATTCTTCTCAAGATTGACTATTGCCTGTGAAATCTCCCCAACTGCTGTATGTTTTGGAGGCATTGATGAGTGGCCTCCACTCCCATCAGCAACTAATTTAATATTTGCATATCCCTTTTCAGCTATTCCAATAACTGCAATTGGTTCAGAAATCTCATTTATCATTCCTTCAGTAACACAACCACCTTCATCAAGTACATACTCAAACCTTAACCCTCTGGATTCAAGCTCCTTAGCAATATTTATTGCTCCTTCATCTCCACCAACCTCTTCATCATGTCCAAATGCTATGTATATATCCCTTTCAGGTGTAAAATTTTCATTTACTAACTTCTCTACTGCCTCTAATATTGAAATTGCCTGTATCTTAATGTCAAGGGTACCCCTTCCCCATACATATTCATCTGCAATTTCACCACTAAAGGGAGGGAAACTCCAATCACCTTCTGTGCCATTTTCAACAGGTACAACATCCAGGTGTGCAGTTAGGAGTACAGGAAGTGCTCTTTCATTCTTCCCCTTCCACCTATATAGAATACTATATTCATTGATAATTTCGGTTTGAAGTTTTTCATGAACCATTGGATAGGTCATCCTGATATACTCTATTAACCTTTTGAATTCCTTCCAATCTACCTTACTGTAGTCAGAACAAGAAATGGTTTTTATTTTAACAGCACCAGACAAATGCTCTGCTGCCCTATTAATATCTAATTTACCCTCTTCAATACTAGTTAAAGTAATTTTTTTAGGTCTAAAGCTTAAGGTTCTAAATATTATAACAGCAATTAAGAAAGCTATAATTCCAATGATAATATAGGTCATAAGAATGCCCCCAACTCATATAAATTTTACTAATATATTTCTATGCATTCTATTAAAATCCTTTAATAGAATTTCATAAATTTAATAAAGTCCAGATAATATAAAATATTTATTGAAATATATTGGAAATATCACTAAAATTTATATTAATACAATTAAGGGGGTATTAAAGTGAGTGAATCTAATACAAGTCTTCAAATTAATAAAAAAACATTTATTTCTTCTGGGCTAATATTGTTTTGCCTTATGATTTTATCTGGAATTATGACTAAAATAATACCTGCTGGAAGCTATGATAGAGTTGTTAGTGACGGTAGAACAATGATTGATGCCTCATCATTTACCTACTCTGTAGCAAGGAATTTCCCTATATACAGGTGGTTCACAGCTCCTATAGAGGTTATTTTCGGGCCTGATGGACTAATGATTATAACCATAGTGCTTTTCATATTAATTATAGGTGGGACTTTTACAATATTGGATAAGAGTGGAGTGCTAAAGTATATAATGGCCTTAATTGTCAGACGCTTCACCAAACAAAAATATCTTCTACTCGCATCACTGGTATTTTTCTTTATGCTATTTGGTGCATTACTTGGAATATTTGAAGAAATGGTTGCACTTGTTCCAATTGTAATAACCCTCTCATACTCACTTGGTTGGGACTCATTGACTGGACTTGGAATGAGCATTCTGGCAATAGGCTTTGGCTTTGCGGCCGCTATCTCCAATCCATTTACAATTGGCATAGCACAAAAGATTTCTGGTTTACCACTTTTCTCTGGAGCATTGTTTAGAATTTTTATATTTTTAACTGTCTATGCTATACTTTGTATATTCTTAATAAGATATGCTAGAAAAATAGAAAAAAATCCTGAAGCATCAATGGTTTATCAAGAAGACCTGGTGGTGAGATCAAGATACTTAGTTGTTAATTCTGATATTGAAACAGAGAATTTACTTAACAATAAAAGACTCAAAAAAGCTGTGATAGTATTCTGTTTGTTTGTTTTATTGATGTTTGCTCTGCTTTTATCAACATCATTTATAAAAGGGCTTTCAGACTTTTCTCTTCCAATAATGGGATTACTATTTCTAATTGGAGGAGTATTATCAGGCATTGCATCTGGCTTTGGATATAAGAATTTATTTAAAGCCCTAGGCTCAGGAATACTTGGAATTGCACCTGGAGTTTTATTAATACTTATGGCAATGAGTGTTAAGTATATAATTACAATGGGTGGGGTAATGGATACAATACTACACTACACCTCAACTACTATTTCGAAAACAGGTCCCTATGCTACAGGTGTATTAATATATTTATTCGTTCTTTTTATGGATTTTTTTGTTAGTTCTGGTTCTGCAAAGGCATTTTTAATCATGCCAATAGTTGCCCCACTTGCTGACCTTGTTGGTATTACAAGGCAAGTAGCAGTTCAAGCCTATTGCTTTGGTGATGGTTTTAGCAATTTGCTTTTTCCAACCAATGCAGTGCTTCTAATTGCTCTTGGTTTAACAGTTGTAAGTTATCCAAAGTGGTTTAAATGGACTATTAAGCTTCAGTTATTAGTATTTGTTATTACAATGCTATTTATTGGACTTGCAGTAAAAATAAACTATGGACCATTTTAATAATATAATAAGTGTGGCTGTGATACTGAAGGTCGTGAAGAATCCTTAAGATTCTTCACGACCTTCAGTATCACAGCCACAAACTTTTATTGGAAGCCCTTATTTTTTAATAATTTTACATAAGCATCTTGACATTCTATTTAGTCACCATCAAAAAGATTTCCAATTCCGCCCAAAACATTAAGTACTCCACCTTCTTCTCTGTTTCTTCCTCCTCCATGTGGTGCTGAGTGATAAATTCTGTCAGCAAGTCTACTGAATGGGAGAGATTGAATCCAAACTGTGCCAGGTCCTGTCAGGGTTGCAAAAAACAAGCCTTCTCCTCCGAAAAATGCAGTCTTAATCTTCCCTACAAACTGAATATCATAATTAATATTTCCAGTCATTGCAACTAGGCAGCCTGTATCAACCCTAAGAGTTTCTCCAGCTGCAAGTTCCTTTTTAATTATTGTACCCCCAGCATGAAGAAATGAAAGTCCATCACCTTCAAGCCTTTGCATAATGAAACCTTCTCCACCAAAGAATCCAACTCCCAGCTTTCTTCTAAAATCAATAGAAACTGAAACTCCCTTTGCTGCACATAAAAAAGCATCCTTCTGACATATTATTTTTCCATTATATTGTGTTAAGTCCAAGGGGATAATCCTTCCAGGGTATGGTGCTGCAAATGATACCTGCTGCTTTCCATAACCGTTATTAGTAAAAACAGTCATAAACAAGCTTTCTCCAGTTAAAACCCTTTTTCCTGCTGAGAAAAGCTTCCCCATTAATCCGTTTTGATTATCTTGTCCAGAGCCATCTCCAAAAATAGTTTCCATTCCTATTCCATTGGTCATCATCATCATTGCTCCTGCCTCAGCAACTACACTTTCCTCGTGATCAAGCTCAATTTCAACAAACTGCATATCATCCCCATGTATTTTATAATCAATTAGATGTGCATAAGCCATAATATCACTACCTCCTTTTATAAATATATTTTATACTATAATTGGCAATTTTTAAATATACATTGAAAATATAATTATCTCAAAATAAAAAAGCCTCATGACCACATTGGATCATAAAAGCCTCTATAATATTAATATGCAAGCATTTCTATATGTTGGCCACACCCTTATATGAATTTAAATGTTCCGATAATTTTTTTCAAATATTCCTCAGAAGTTGAACTAATATCAAATATATAGTTTTTCCCCTTTATAAAAATATAATAGCGCTTTGTTCCTGATTGCTTATAAATATCGTACTTCTGATTATTTACTACAATACCTTCCTTAACATAAATACTATATTTATATTTTTTATTCACATAGTTATCTATATTCCAATAGTCCTTAATGTCCTCAGTAATAAAGTCTACTTTCACACTGGAATTTTCAGAAATAATACTAAGTACTTCTTCCCCTTTCTCTACTCTCCAGTTTTGGGGAAGTCCAACTTCAAATCCAAAGCTTAGCTGTCTGAATACCCTCCATCCTTCTGGTACCTCTGATGTTGTGAGATTAGGTTCTTGAAAATCCTTTATTATTTTTTCTAACCCTTTGTTTTTTTCATCTAGTCTTTTATTTTCTTGAGTTACTTTATAAATCTCATATTTTAATTTTCCATTTTCACTTTTTATACTAAATACATTTTTTAATATTATTATAAGTTCAATACTAACTATCACAGAAAGTACAATAATAATAATTGTAAATGTACTTATTCTCTTTTTCTCTTTCACCTTTTATACCCTTATACACTGCTTTATATTATTTTATTATTTATTTCTTTAAGCTATGTCATTAGCCATTAAGTTTATAAAAATAATTTAAAGGGCAATCCTATCTAGCAAAGATTGCCCTCTATACTATTTGACTGTCGTTACAATATTATTTTCAAAATATATGAATCTGTTAGAACCATATATCATTTCTTCATAGTTCCCATACTTATTAGATATTTTATTACTTGTAGCAGGATTACCAAGTATTGCAACAACCTCTTCCCTTTTCATCCCAACTGCTACAGATTTGCTTATGACTGTATTTGTATTCTGACCATTCTGAGGTGTTTTGGTTATCTGGTCTGCATTTACAGCTTCCCCATCTATCTTTTTAACATTGTATTTCTCATTCCAAGCTGTTATATCCAAATATGTTTGAACCGTTAGCTTAATCTCCTTTGCTAAAACTCCATCATAATTAGGATTAAGCACTTCTATTCCTTCTGTTATGACATCAAGGTCATTAGAAGGGATAACCGATAAAAGAGTAACATATTTTATCAGCTCTTGCTTATCAGTTCCATATATACTGTCATCTCCAATTGATTGAAGCTTAAGTACCGCTTCCTGATAGCTTCCCTTTTTAATTAATTCAACGCCTTCATCCAGATTCTTTTTTATTGGCTCGTCCAATATCTTTGCATTTAATTCTTTAATTTTAAAGTTTAAAACCTTCTCAAGCTCATTGAGCTCAACAATATATTTTTCTGAGTTAGTGCCTTTTAATTTATCCCTTTCCAGCTTAATAAAATCAACTGCATTGCTAAAGCCTTTTATAGCATCAGCTTCTGTTGTGTACCCAGAATAAAAAAGCTTATGTGGATACATATAAATATATAATTCTGATGCATCCTTATAATGGGGTGTTTCAATTATTAAGTTAACCCCACTGCTCCATTCCCCATTATTCATTAAGCCTATAGCAGCTTGATATTTATCATCAACCTTATTGCTTGCATAATAAAGTAGGCCAAAACCTATTAATAGAATTAAAATTATAAACTTCCATGCAGATTTTAATATTTTCATAAGTTAGTCACCCTTCTTTTAGTTTCCATTAATAGCATAACATAAAAGATAGCTGAAATTAATAGGTTAATGCCATCAAATGTGGAAATTTTATCACAAATGGTAAAAAAACTTGGCTACCTATCCTTTTTTATCGAATAAAGCAGCCTTAAGTAATTATTTAAGAGCAATATAATTCATTAAGCCTATTTTTTCTTGCCTGATTTTTTTGGTGCCTTCTGGTTGCCCTTTGGAACCGACTTGTTTGTTGATTGTTTTTTACCTCCCATCCTTTCCTCTCCCTTCATAAAAAAGTTAAATATACTATCAAGATATTACTTTATATAAAACTATGAATTCTTTTCTGTGTTAATTCAAATTTATTTCACAAACTTAATTCCAGCATTATTCATGTATTTACATATCTAGCTACAACTTGTCTTTTTGTTAGTGGATTATATAAAAAATTATATGTATAATATTAAATATGCAGTTTTATGGATATAATCTTTAATAAATTTATATAAAGGAGCATTACCATGTTAGAAAAGGCTCATGAAATACTTAAGAAATATTATGGATACACTTCCTTTAGGGGAGGACAAGAAAAGGTCATTGAAAGCATTTTGTCTGGCAATGATACCTTTGTAATAATGCCAACAGGAGCAGGTAAGTCAATATGCTTTCAGATTCCAGCAATGCTGCTGCCCGGAATTACGGTAGTTATTTCCCCACTTATATCACTTATGAAGGATCAGGTAGATGCACTTGAAGGAATAGGAATTCCTGCATCCTTTATTAATAGCTCACTTACATCAAAGGAAGTATTTGAAAGGGTTCAAGCAGCTAAAAATGGAGAAACAAAAATACTCTATATTGCACCTGAGCGACTTGACTCCCCGGACTTTTTAGATATATTTAAATCCCTTGAAATATCTCTCATTGCTGTTGATGAAGCCCACTGTGTTTCCCAATGGGGACATGATTTCAGACCAAGCTATAAGCTTATACCAAATTTTATTAGAGAACTTGATAAACGACCTATTGTTGCAGCCTTCACTGCCACAGCAACACTTGAGGTTAAAGAGGATGTAATAAATCTACTAGGTTTAATTAATCCAGGAGTTTTTGTTACAGGCTTTAATAGGGAAAACTTGTATTTTGCAGTTGTTCGGGATGCAAATAAGAGAGACTTTATACTCAATTATTTGAAGAGTAAAAGAAATCAAGGAGGAATAATATATGCTGCTACAAGACGTGAGGTTGATAGCCTCTATGAATATCTTACATTAAAGGGTTATTCAGTTGGTAAATATCATGCAGGTATGAAGGATGATGATAGGAAAAGCGCTCAGGAAAATTTCCTCTATGACAGAGTAAACATTATGATTGCCACAAATGCTTTTGGAATGGGAATTGATAAGTCAAATGTGAGATTTGTTATACACCACAACATGCCCAAAAACATGGAAGCCTATTATCAGGAGGCAGGACGTGCAGGAAGGGATGGAGACCCTGGGGAGTGTATACTTCTATTTGGCGCACAGGATGTGATTGTACAAAAATACATGATTGAACAGAGTGTACTGAATCCATTAAGGAAGAGCAATGAATATAAAAAGCTGCAGGAGGTTGTGGACTACTGTCACACTCAAAAATGTATTAGAAAATATATTCTTGAATATTTCGGTGAGGAAGATGTTCCTGCTAGCTGTGGAAATTGCAGCACTTGTCTAGATGACAGGGAGCTTGAGGATATAACACTTGAGGCACAAATGATAATATCCTGCGTTGTTCGAGTTAGAGAAAGGTATGGAACTAATACTATTGCAGATGTGCTTAAGGGTTCGAGAAATAAGAAAATATTGGATGCTTCCCTTAATAAACTATCAACCTATGGCATAATGAAGCACTTTGCAATTAAAGATATTCGAGACATGATAAACCTGTTAATTGCAGAGGATTATCTTGGTCTTACTGAAGGAAAATACCCTGTAGTTAGACTAAAATCTAAGGCACATCCTGTACTTAAAGGTGAGGCAAAGGTATTGCAGAAGGTTGAAAGAAAGGTTGAGGTAGTTCAGGAGGTAGATGATACCCTATTTGAAGTACTAAGAAGATTAAGAAAAGAAATTGCAGAAGCCCTTGGTGTTCCACCATATATTGTTTTTTCAGATAACACACTTAGTGAAATGTGCAAGCATCTACCCACCACTTCCGAGGAATTATTAAATATAAAGGGAGTTGGAGAGGAAAAGCTTAAGAGATATGGAGAGAAATTTATTGAAGCTATTGAAAAATATGCCTTAGAGCATGGTTTAGAATTACCTCATAACAAAGTTGAAGAAAAAAAGAGTAAGAAGAAGGATGAAACTCCAAGTCATGTTATAACTCTTAATAGCTATGTTGATGGGAAGACTGTTATGGAAATTGCTGAGGAAAGAGAATTGGCTTTATCCACTGTTCAACAGCATATAATAAGATGTGCCGAAGAAGGAATGGATGTTGACCTAAGTGGTATAATACCTGAAAAATATGAGGGATTGATTTTAGATGTAATAAAAAAGCTCGACACAAACAGGTTAAAACCTATTAAAGATGAGCTTCCCGATGAGGTTGATTATCTCATGATTAAGGCTGTTATACTAAAGCATAAATCGGATGTATCGAACATGTAACCAAGGTGCCAGCCACATGAGATTATGAGATTTCATTTTTACGACCCGTTCTTTCTATAATACAAACTAAAAGTTATGAATAGTTTTATTACCAAATTAATCACAAAAAGATTAGCCTATATCTTAAATTACTATGTAAAATAAGATATAGGCTTTAATTTACAACATAGAAGCCATATTATATATTTTTAAGACTATCCCTGTCTTTAAAATTCAACTAATAAGCCTTGCCCCAATAAACCATTTGCTCTGCCTTTTCACCACAGCATACACATGTATCTGCAACGTGTTCCTGCTCAAATGGCATACATCTTGAGGACAAGCCAGCATCCTCTTTAATTTTTTCTTCACACTCTGTTTTCCCACACCACATAGCTTTAATAAACCCTGGCTTATTGCTTCCTATATCCTTCAATTCTTCCATTGTGGTTGCGAAATAGGTTTTGCTGTCCCTGTGAACTCTTGCCTTTTCCAGCATAGAATTTTGAATATCAACTAACAGCTCAGTTATTCTTGAGTCTATTTCATCAAGGCTTACCTGTATCTTTTCACTTGTGTCTCTTCTTACAAGTATAGCCTGATTTTGTTCTATATCCTTTGGACCAATTTCAACACGAACTGGAATACCCTTCATTTCATATTCATTAAACTTCCAGCCTGGCATTTTATCGCTGTCATCAAGCTTTACCCTTGCAACCTTTGATATTCTATTCTTTATTTCATTTGCACATTCAAGTACCCCTTCCTTATGCTGTGCAATAGGAACGATTACCACCTGTGTAGGTGCAATTTTTGGTGGAAGCACTAGTCCTCTATCATCACCATGTACCATTATAATTGCTCCTATTATACGAGTTGACATACCCCATGAGGTTTCATGCACATATTGAAGCTTGCCGTTTTTATCAGTATATTGAATATCAAATGCCTTTGCAAAATTATCTCCAAAATTATGTGAGGTTCCACTTTGAAGTGCTTTTCCATCATGCATCAAGCTTTCAATTGTATAGGTTGACCTTGCTCCAGCAAACTTTTCCTTGTCTGTTTTCTTACCCTTGATTACTGGTATAGCAAGTGTTTCCTCACAGTGGGCAGCATAAACATTTAACATTCTAATTGTTTCTTCCTCTGCTTCCTCTGGAGTTGCATGTACAGTATGTCCTTCCTGCCATAGGAATTCTGTTGATCTTAGAAATGGACGAGTTGTCTTTTCCCATCTTACAACAGAGCACCACTGGTTGTATAGCTTTGGCAGGTCATTATAGGACTGTACTATCTTTGCAAAATGCTCACAAAATAATGTTTCTGAGGTAGGGCGAACACAAAGCCTTTCTGCTAATTTTTCATTTCCTCCATGTGTTACCCATGCAACCTCAGGTGCAAAGCCCTCAACATGATCCTTTTCCTTTTGAAGCAGGCTCTCTGGAATAAACATTGGCATATACACATTTTCATGACCAGTTGCCTTAAATCTACCATCCAAATCCTTTTGTATGTTTTCCCATATTGCATAGCCATAGGGTCTTATTATCATACATCCCTTAACACTTGAATAGTCAACCATTTCAGCCTTTTTAACAATATCCGTATACCATTGTGCAAAATCCTCATCCATGGAAGTTATAGCTTCCACAAATTTTTTGTTCTTACTCATATATTTACCTCCTTTTGATTTACAAAAAATAAAAAAATCTCCAATCCCCTAAGGGACCGAGATGTCGGTGGTACCACCCTAATTAACATACTGATAAACACAGTTTGTTCACTTAAAATTATAACGGAAAGTCCGCTGCAGCCTACTAAAATTTCAGTGCAGAGCTCCAAGGCGGGTTCAAAACTTTCCTTTGAGAGCCTCTCACCCAAGCTCCCTCTCTGTAAAAGGTAACATTCCTACTATTCCTCGTCATTGCCATATTGATATTATATTAATATTTAAATTATAGCATATTAATTAAAAAGTCAACACCC
>JARDZI010000395.1 GCA_029240935.1 Clostridiales bacterium | reverse complement strand
CTGCTTAAAAATAAAATTTCTGTTGTTATTATCTAATCTTGAAGACTTGATAAGTTTCTCATGTAGATTTTTAAAAGCATAAGTGAGGAGCTTTATAATTATAAGTAAAAAGTGGACAAGCAGTAAAATTTGTAAACAATAATTAATCAAAATGAAAGCAACTAAAGAAAAACAAGAGATGTTTTAGTTTTAGACAAAATAAAATGCAAATTTAAAGGAGTACTTTGGATGATAATACAAGTAGTATATGTCCCAAACATGCTTCGATAATAATACAAATAGTATATGTCCCACATGTGCCAAACATGGCATTATTGGTAGGATTAGGAGTATTATTGAAGTATGGAATAATAGGTGCTATACTTTTAAATGGGAAAAAGGTATTTCATGCAGAGCTAAAGATTAAAGAGCTTTTTTTCTTTTTGTCAGACATGGATGAGGAAATAAGTTGTGAAAATCAAGCTTATAAATAACAATGGAATGTGATTCCCTGGGGCATTGTTTTTTGTGGATAGGTAAAACTTAGGCATATTATAATTTGAGTTGTTATAGCTTGTTTTGTAGAATTTATAATATTTACTCTAAGGTTATTTGATAAAAATAAAGAAAAAGGGAGTAGGATAGATAATGGCTTATAAGGACTTGCAGGAATTTATTAGAGTACTTGATGAAAAAAAGTTATTAAGAAGGATTAGCGCTGAGGTTGATAGTGACCTTGAAATAACTGAAATCACTGATAGAGTTTCGAAGGAGGGAGGATCTGCACTTTTGTTTGAGAAGGTTAAGGGTTCACCCTATCCTGTGTTAATAAATACATTTGGAAGTTATGAAAGACTTAATTTAGCGTTGGAAATAAATCATATTGATGATATTGGGAAGGGTATAGAGGCTTTTATGGATATGTCCAGTTACTTTGGGCTTATGAACAAGATAAAATCTGTTCCAAAGCTGGCGAGACTGCTGAAGGTATTTCCAAGGAAGGTGGAGAAGGCACCCTGTCAGGAGGTGGTTGAGGAGCCTGATCTTACAAAGCTTCCTATTTTAAAATGCTGGCCAGAGGATGGAGGTAAATTTATTACACTGCCACTTGTAATTACAAAGGACCCTGATACAGGGCTCCAGAATATGGGCATGTACAGGCTTCAGGTTTATGATGAAAAAACTACTGGCATGCACTGGCATTTACATAAGGATGGAAGAGAAATATATGAAAAGTACAAGAAGCTTGGTCAAAGGATGCCTGTTGCAGTAGCACTTGGATGTGACCCAGCAACCATATATTCAGCAACAGCTCCACTTCCAAAGGAAATTGATGAGATGCTGCTTGCAGGATATTTAAGAAATTCACCACTTGAAATTGTAAAGTGTAAAACTTCAGAAATATATGTTCCAGCGAATGCAGAATTTATTCTTGAGGGATATGTAGATTTGGATGAACTTCGCACTGAGGGGCCATTTGGGGATCATACAGGTTACTACTCATTATCAGATTTATATCCTGTTTTCCATTTAACCTGTATCACAAGGCGTAAAAATCCTGTATACCCAGCAACCATTGTTGGGAAACCGCCTATGGAGGATTGCTACCTCGCCAAGGCAACTGAGAGAATTTTTCTACCACTACTTAAGATGATGTGCCCTGAGATTGTGGAAATGAGTTTTCCACTTGAGGGGGTTTTCCACAATTGTATAATTGTGTCTATAAAAAAGAGATATCCCGGGCAAGCTAAAAAGGTTATGCATAATTTATGGGGAATGGGACAGATGATGTATACAAAGATGATTGTTATTGTTGATGAAAATATAGATCCACATGATTATTCAACAGTTGCATGGAAGGTTTTTAATAATATAGATGCAGCAAGGGATGTGGTTATTGTTGAAGGACCCTTAGATGCATTAGACCATGCCTCTCCACTTCCCTTATATGGACATAAGATGGGGATAGATGCAACTAAGAAATGGGCAAGTGAAGGACATACTAGAGAATGGCCAAATGATATTGAGATGACTCAAGAAATGAAGGACACTGTTTCAAGAAGGTGGAGTGAATATGGTTTTGAAGAAAATTAAAACCTATGGGCAGCTTGTAATGTTTTCACACACACTGTTTTCACTGCCCTTTGGATTTATTGCAATGCTTTTGGCTGCAAATAAGGCCTTGCCACCACTAAGTGTCTTTTTCTGGATTTTAGTTGCACTAGTTGGAGCCAGAAATGGGGCTAATGCATTAAATAGGCTTGTGGATAGAAAAATTGATGGTAAGAATCCAAGAACAGCTGATAGACATATTCCAAAGGGAGAAGTAAAGGTTAATGAAGTAATAATTCTAGTAGCTTTATGCTTTGGGCTTTTAGGACTTGCTGCATATATGCTCAATCCACTTTGCTTAATGCTTCTACCCTTAGCACTCATACTGCTTTTGGTATATTCCTATACTAAAAGATTTACTTGGGCTTGCCATATAGTACTTGGTATAGCCTGTGGTGCTGCACCTGTAGGTGCATGGATTGCAGTAAGAGGAACAATAGATTGGCCAGCACTTGTTCTGGGAGCTGTTGTTACACTGTATGTCGGGGGTTTTGACATAATCTATGGAACACAGGACGTTGACTTTGATAGAAGTGAAGGCCTTTACTCCATGCCAGCAGTATTTGGTATTAAAAATGCTCTGATAATCTCTGCTGTTTTTCATCTGGGGGTTGGGGGACTTTTAGTACATCTTTATTTTTATATGAACATGGGAGTAATTTATCTTGCTGGAGTATTCATATCCATAGTGCTGCTTGTTATGGAGCACATAATGGTGAAACCAGAGGATTTGAAGAATGTTAAGATAGCCTCCTACAGCATAAATCAAATAGTTAGTGTGGTGCTTTTAGTATTCACTACACTGGATATATTTATATTGGGGTGATTAAATGGCAAGATACATAGTTGGAATAACTGGAGCCAGTGGCAGTATATATGGAGTAAGAGTTATTGAAGAGCTTCTTTTGGCAGGAAATGAGGTCCATGTGGTACTAACTAATAATGGAGAAAAGGTTCTCTCCTATGAGCTTGAAAAAGGCTTTGAGGAGGTACTGGCAGAGCTTAATAGCATTGGTGGCAGAATGATTGTACATAATATTGAGGATTTATTTGCTCCAATTGCAAGTGGTTCCTTCAAGGTAGATGGAATGGTTATAGTACCATGCTCCATGTCTGCACTTGGAGAAA
>JARDZI010000394.1 GCA_029240935.1 Clostridiales bacterium | reverse complement strand
TTCTATGCATTTCTTTTTTCTCATGTATATTTAATTCATTATATATATATGTCTTTACTCCTCTATTATGTAAGTCATAAGTATAACCCCAGTCCTCAACCATAATATCGAGTATTCCTTTTTTTACCATAGTCTCTAGTTTATCCTCAACTAAGGACTTCTCAATTGAAAGCATTTCTGAAATTGCAGTAACAGAAACAGAAGCATTAAATATTGACATTATTTCAAGTATATCAATGCTTATACCATCAAGACTCTTGAGTTGATTCAAAACAGCCTGATAAATGTTTGAGGGAAGAGGAATTTTGTCATAATCATCTATTTCCACGCTCCAGCTGCCATCTATATCACTTACAAATAAAAGCTTTACAGCGCACAAATTTTTAATAACCTCTTCTATGAATAAAGGGTTACCATATGTCTCTGTATATATTCTAGAAGCAAGCTTCACGGGAATGTTAGGAAGTCCTAGAATATTTTTAATTATTATCGCTGTCTCCTCTATGTTCAGACTTCCAAGAACAATATCCTGCACTTTTCTAGCAGTCATAATTCTTTTGGAAAGCATAAGAACTCTATTACTCTCCTCATCATTCTTATCGCAATAGCCTAAAAGAATAATTACCCTCTGGTTCTGTGTGTTCATAATTATATACTCAAGTAATTCCATATTTTCATCATTAAGCAAATGAATATTATCAAATATAAATACTGCTGGATTTGTCTTAATACACTCCTGAATAAAGCTTAAAATCCTATTGAAAGTATACAGCTTCTCCTTTTCACTACTAAAGCGTAAATATGAATCTCTCCCTGATTCAGGGTCTATCTCAGGAATTATTCTAGAAAGCTCCTTATAATAGTGTTCTATTATATCCATATCGCATTTAGATAGCAATTGTTTAATTAAATCAACAACAGGTCTATCACTGTTTCCCATTGAGCTTCTTCCCTTAAGGTTATGATAAATATCCATCTTCTTTAAAGCAAATATATATTTAATCTCCCTAAGAAATCTTGTTTTTCCTATACCATGCTCTCCCTTTATAAATATAACATTACCTAATGACTTTCCCTTGTCAAGCATTTCATTGGTATCTAAAACCTTTTTAATTTCTCTATCTCTCCCGATAATTTTAGTTTTACCAACAATTTCTTCAAGCTCTGACTTAATAAAAGGCTTGTAATGTATATTTAGTATTTTATTAATCTCCTCAACTATTTCAGTAACACTTCTATATCTTTTATCAGGAAACTGATATGACATTTTTTCAATCATATCAATCATATTTTTTCTATTATAATTTTTATTAGAAAATGCTTTAATTTTATTGTTTTTCTTTATATCACTAATAATTTGTCTGAAATTTTTTTCAGTTAATTCATCCATAAAATTAAATATTACAAACAAAACTCCTAGAGAATATATATCTGAAGCTGCTGTCGGCTTGTTTCCATATAATATCTCGGGAGCCTTGAATTGAAACTGTGCTTTCTTTTGGTGCCAATACATATGCTTTTCCAATTCAACTGTAGCAATATCCTTTAGCTTAACATCATATTCTCCATTTATTTTTTTTAAATAAATATTGGATAAATTTAATTCTCCATATACAAAGCCCCTTATATGAAAATAATTAATAGCTTGGCATACCTTTAAGAATATATCAATCCTCTTATCCACTTCAATTTTTTCAGAGTAATCTAGCATACTTGTATAATCCTCTAGGCTATCCCTAGAATAAAAATATTTCTTGGAATGAAGCTGCTTTCCATCATATGAGTCAACAACCCCAAACCCATGAAGCTTTGTAATTCTGCAGCTATTAATAGATGTTAAGCTCAAGAATTCGGACATAAAAAAAGACATTAAATCCTCGTTAATATTTTCATTATTAAAAATATTTAGTTCAATCCTTCTATTTTCCTTTAATAAGTCGGTAACTATGTAGGATGAGATTAATTGGTTTTGGTATAAATTTTTAATAACTCTATATCGATCATTAATTAATTCCATTTTATATCCCATCCTTCCTAGAAAATAATCCTCTAATTAATCTATGCATTTACATTTCTATCATAATTTAATCTTTTTACTTTTTCGTTACTAATTGATTCTACAAATTATTTTAAAATCCTTCTCATTAAAATGCAATTATAACAATATAACCCTAAATAAATCAATAACTATTTAACTTTGTACAATCCCATCTCGAATATTTCCCTTACCTTGTTCATATCCTTGGTATTACTTAGTGCAAGGATTAGCTTTATTCTAGCCTTTTGACCTGGCAGTATATCTGCCATAATTATTCCTATGTTTCTCAATTCCTTTCCTCCTCCGTGATATCCATAGGAATCAAGAACCCTTCCCTGATAACATCTTGAAGCCAATACTACCGCTACCCCTGCATCTATTGCCTTTTTTACTCCCTCAACCATTTCAGGTGGTATATTACCTCTTCCAAAGCCTTCAATTACTAATCCCTTTGCTCCCTTATTAATGCAAAAATCAATAAATTTTGCATCCATTCCTGCTGTACATTTTATTAAATCCACATTAGTTTCAAGCTCTTTAACATCTATATGCTGTTTCTTTATGCTATCCCTATAAAATAGCACCTCATTATTATCTACTATGCCAATAGGTCCAAAGTTAGGAGACTGAAAAGCATTAAGACTCATAGAATTTGCCTTAGTTACCTCACTTGCACAATATAGCTCATCATTAAAGCAAACCATAACTCCCCTATCTCTTGATGCAGCGGAAATAACAGTACATATTGAAGCCGCAAGGTTTGCTGGTCCATCATATCCAAGCTCTGAGCTGTTTCTCATAGATCCTGTTACTACAACTGGCTTTCCACTTTTCAATGTTAAATCGAGAAAGTATGCTGTCTCTTCCAGGGTATCTGTACCATGGGTTACTACTACTCCAGCCATATCCTCCCTTGATAACAGATTCTGGATGTATTTAGAAAGTTCAAGCATAATGTTAGGCGTCATGTGCGGTCCTGGCAGGTTTGAGAATGTATATAATTCAATCTGAGCATAGCTTTCTATTCCTGTTACCATAGTCATTATTTCTTCCCCTGTCAAAGTAGGAACAGCAGCCTTTATTCTTGGGTCAACCTTCATTGTAATTGTTCCACCGTTAAATATAACAGCAACTTTTTTCATCTTGTACCTCCCAAAAGGTTTTAATATTGTAAATTTTTTT
>JARDZI010000060.1 GCA_029240935.1 Clostridiales bacterium | reverse complement strand
TGTTCTGCAAGCCAGTTTATTATATTGTCTGTTATCTGTTTGTTTGAATAGGCATTATCTGAGGTTGCAGTTTCAAAGTCTGAGAAGAAGGTTGTTCCTGCAACTATGACCTTACCTCCATTTAAAAGCACTTCAGCTGCTAATGAGTTTACCCCTCCCATTGCTACTGGTGTAGCATCTCCCTGCAAATCAGAATCCAGTATCTCTGTAGTATCATGCCCCTTTACAAGCCAGTCAATCTTTTCTTCATTCCCCTGGCTCTTTAAAATAACAGAGCATCCACTATAAGCACTGTAGGTGTATCCTGGGACAACATTAGATGTTAAATTATATTTTGTTGAAGTGTAATCATCAAAATACAATCTATAGTTTTGTCCTCCGTTAGATACATTATCAATAACCTCATCATCATTAAATCTTAAATTTGAGCCTATTGCTTCAAGTACACGATTCCCCTGTGCTGCACTTTGTAATGCTGGATCTGTAACACCCTTATCATTATAGTCTGCTCTTGAAGTAATAATAAGTGTCCCACCACCATTTATAAAATCCCTTATTGCATTAATCTCTGCATCAGTGTAATTAACTGTTTTTGCAGGATCTGTTAAGAACAATATCTTAGTGTTAACAAAATCCTCTGAGGTTAAAGCATCAGTATTTTGTACAAGCATCATATTTTTATCCCTCAGCATTGATGCAAGAGTTTTAATATTTCCAGGATAATCTCCTGTAACATATTGATTTAGATGTCCTCCATCAATCACAATCTTTGTTATGTCTTCAGGGTTTGCAACCATAAATGTTGTACTTGCTGTAAAGGTTTTATCCTGTCCATCAACATTTATAACTGCCTGAGCATATATTTTTATGTCTCCCAAAATATTTGGAGCCC
Organism: Clostridiales bacterium; assembly: GCA_029240935.1. Taxonomy (GTDB): domain Bacteria; phylum Bacillota; class Clostridia; order Clostridiales; family Caloramatoraceae; genus JARDZI01. The sequence goes on along the minus strand of JARDZI010000060.1, from coordinate 12,917 downwards.
AGTTAATTGTTGCCTTTTCACTCCCTGCAGGGCTAACAGCAGCAATCATATTTTCTCCAATTTTGTTATCTAGTGATATAGAATCTCTAAAAAATTCTACTAATACATTTGATAATGGTGCAGTTCCATTATTGTATATAGTTGCTATTATATCAGTAGGAGTATAAATAATCTGAGGATTTTGTGAAACCTCAACCTTTGAAATACCAACTGGAGTCACTTCATTTGTCCATACAGGTGCTGTAACTGCAATATCTCTATCCTGCTGATCTACTCTTACATAATAATAGTTATATTGTGGGTCAAGTGTTAAATCCCAATCAGCTGTATTTGATGTAAAGGTTTTTTCTTCAACAATCCTGCCTCCGTCTACAATTATAGAAACCTTTCCAATTATGTCGGTTGGGTCTGGATCATTAATATCTATACTTACATTTAGAGAGTTAGGACTTTGAAGTATTGATCCCATAACCTGATTATTTACAGTATATTTTATTCTAAGGTTTTCGTCCTCAGTTGAATATACTCTTTTTTGAGATATTGCTTCAAAAATACTTTGTCTAGTAAGCTCAGGTGCAAGTACAACTGTTCTTGCAGTGTTTGCATTTACCCATTTTCCCTTATGATTATCCTGATTGTTGGAAGGTGCAACATGCCATCCCTTATCCAGAGCTCTTGTGTAATATTCATAGCTTGGGAAGTATCCACTTCCTCTAACCAGTCCTTCACCATTTCCAACCTCTATAAGGTTTACAACCCTGTCTGCAGCTGGAGTCCAGAAGCCAAAATCTCCAAAGTCACCAAAGGTTGTCCCTGGGTGATTTAACTGAGAAATGCTGGTTACATCCTGACCTATTTTTTCATAATACTTTTGCAGAGTCATAGCGGAGTTGTTTCTTGATGCGAACCATTCTGTGTTATAGGTATTAATATGTCCCCATCCTCCTGTGCTTCCGCTCCAGGTCATTTCATATCCGCCAATAGCAACAAACTCATTGTCAACATTATATCTGTCAGCAGTTGATCTCAACTGTTTCCATTCCTGGCTTGTTGAATCTCTATAATCAGTAATGTTTTCACTTCCTGTACTGTTATCAAAGGAATTGGAATGATCCGTTACAGCAAAGAAATCTGCATTAGCATTATCCCTTGCCCATGTGTATGCATCATCTGGAGTTCCTGTTCCATCTGATAAATTTGTATGGCTGTGAAGCTGGCCAAAGTAAAAGTTGAATTGTTCCTCCCCAACAAAGAAATTCCATGTGAAGTCCTGAGTGTTAGAGGCTGGAACAACCAAATCTGGAATTACAACTCTTATAGTTTGTTCTCCAAGTGTAAAATCACTTGAAGGTGTGTAGGTTAGTTCTGTTCCTGTTATCACTGCATTAGCAGTAACATCAGCACCATTAATATATAGTTTAATATTTCCCACATCAATGCCTGATCTGTCAGAATATTTCACATTTATTACAGGTCTTAAATTATCTCCGGTGGATGTACCACTTTTTGGTGAATAATCTGTAATTTCAGGTGCATTAGCATCTATGTCAGATATTATAACCTGATATGGATGGGTAATATCCTCAGGTGATGTTGAAGTATTTGTTCCATCACTTGCTGAAATATAATACTCAAGTCCAACAAGATTTAAGTCTTCCCTTGGAACTGCTGCTGTATATTCTCCATTTAATAGTGCCATGTTAATTGTTTTATAGCTATCCTGTCCAACTGTTCTATAAGAGAGTTCTACACTAACAACTTCCCTGTTATCTGTTACCTGAGCTTTTATTTGAAGCTCTTGACCAATGTTTCCAGTTGTTACTGGAGTATGTGTTATTACTGGTTTTTCTGTATCTGGAGTTTGTATTTTTTCAATATCCGATGCAGTTCTAACCCTTAGCTGGTACCCTGATGCTGGGTTAGTGCTATGATATTGGGATGCTATGGCTATAACATTAACACTGTCACCTTCACTAATGCCTGTTAAAGCAGGAATCTTATATATATTTATTGTACCAGTGGTATCTGTTATAGCTGTATTGCTTGTTGGGTTTATTGCTCCTATTGTTGCATCAAGTATTTTTATCAACCTTGCCTCATAGGTTTCGCCAGTTGCCTGCAAAACTGTAACAACAGCTGGTGTTGGCAATGGGTTGTTGTTTGATAATATTTCAATCCTTGAAACCTCAGGGACTATTGTAAGCAGATTTCTATAATTAGAAATCCTTCCATAGAATCTAACTGAATCTCCCTGTGCTATGGCTGGCACATTCTGTAGATTGTATACATCCATTACAATAGCTGCAGTTGCATCCTGAACATATATTTTGTTATTATCCAGAATGGCTGTAACAACACCTGATACTGATACATTACTATCCTGTGCTCTTGTTCTTGCATCAGCAATTGTTATAACCTCTGACTGTGAAGTAACAGTAATAATACATTCATCCTTAATATTTGTATTTTCCTCAGAAGCAGCTGTAATTTTTACAGTTCCAACTTCTACCCCTGTTACCGCTCCATTATTAACTGTTGCAAGTCCATTATTCTCTGAAGTCCAAACAACATTTCTGTTGGTGGCATTTGCAGGTAAAACAGTAGCAATTAATGTTACTGTACCACCAACACTAACCTCTGCTGTTTCAGCATTTAATGTGATTCCGGTTACAGGTACTTCCTCACCTGGAATTGATAATGTAACATCCTCTGCCCTGGCAACATTTAGTTGATATGTTCCATTGAACTCAGATACAAGTGCAATTACATCAACCACATTTCCTTCTATGATTCCTGTTAGTCCAGGAACCTTATAGATATTAATTGTACCAGTGCTGTCAGTTATAGGAGTATTTCCTGTTGTATTTATTGCACCAATTGTTGCATTTCTAATTATTATTAATTGACTTTCAAGTCCTTCAGTAACCTGGCTTGTAGTAACCTCTTGAGGAGTAACAGTATTTCCGCTGCTTATTACACTTGTTGTTACGTTAACCATCTCAAGAAGTCCATTGTAGTCATCAAGTGTTCCTGTAGCTTCTATTAGATCCCCTTCACTCAGTGCTAATCCAGATTGATAAATACAAATTCCTGCAGTTCCATCTTGAATAAAGTTATTGTTTCCCTTTATTCTTGATACTGTTCCTTGAACTCTAACTATTGTCCCCTCAGGCTTTGTTCTTGCTGAGGCAATGCTTTCTAAAACTGGTGCTGTATTTATCGTATAAGTAAAGGAGCTTATATTACTATCCAACATGCCATCCTTTGTTGCCTTTGCCTTAATGGTTACCCCTTCAGTGATTATTATTGGAGCAGAATAAAGTGTTCCTGGACTTGGGTCACTTCCATCAATTGTGAAATATATTGCCCCTCCCTCTGTTGGAGTTGACAGGGTTACCTCTGTTCCAGCATAAACCCCACCTGACCCTGGCATAGCAGTAACATCAGCCACCTGCTGCTCAGTTCCTCCTCCAAAGCCATCCATGGTATGTGCACCTAGATGAGTGAAATCATCCTGATTATAAACATCCCATTCAATTGAAGGAGTAAAGGCATCACTTGGATTGCTATCACCAGCTGTTATTGAACTTTTTCTAACCAATGTTTTATTTGCTGTAATACCCTCCCAAGAGCTACCTGGGTCAAATCCTACTTGTCCAAAAACATCGATGATGTTACTATTGTGTTTTAACGTTAAAGAATCATCCCCATTGAAGCTCCCAACAGCACTTGTGATATCAGCTAAAGCTAATATGGGTGCAGCCGCTTGGCTGTCTGCTATTATGTACACATCTCCACTTGCCAGTGTTCCACTTAGTGTAAGAGTTTGACTAACTGTAGAAGATCCATTACTATAAAGTTCAACTGAGTACTGGGATAAATCCACACTAATAGCTGTTCCATTAAAAATTTCAATTGCCTTGTTGTAACTGCTTCCTTCAATATATTCTGAAAAAAACAAATCAGAAGCATAGGTTACTGTAGCCTTTACTTTTAAAAGACCTAAGTTAAAAACATTTGATAGAATAAAGGTTAGAATAATAAGTATGCTAATTTTCTTTAAAGCTCTCTTTTCCAATTGTACTTTTCACCCCCAATTAAATAAAAGCAAGTAATTTTTATTTCCCTTAAATATTTCTATAGTCACCCCTCCTTTTTTAAATTCACAAGTGTTGAATTTTAGTGTTTGAATATAGGAAAGCTTCATACATTATACGGTAATTAGTTTGATTAATCGCACAATTGTGTACTCTATATTTTACACCCATATTTTTCCATATTCAATAGAAATATTGTAATTTTCTTACAAATGATTATTCAAATTGTAATATTTAAAAAAAGCTAGGATTTGCTAAATAAGCAAATCCCAGCTTTTTCTCTATAAATACTTTTTAATCATCTCTTTAGTTACGCCCTTTTCACTACAAACCTCACTATAGAACTTACCGCTCTCTTTAACTTTTCTTTCATAGGAAACAGGGTCTACTGAAACAAGTCCAAATTTACTGCTTAATCCTTCAATCCACTCAAAGTTGTCCATTAGTGTCCAGTGATAATATCTTTGAACCTCTATTCCATCATTAATAAGCTTATTTATCTGATATAAATGGTCATATATATACTTAATTCTAAACTCATCCTTCTCATCGCTTGTCCCGTTTTCTGTTATAAATATTGGTACTTTAAATCTTTCATAGTATTTCTTGCATATTCTATATAATCCTTCAGGGTAAATCTCCCATCCAAGGTCGTTTACAGCTGAACCTTCAAACACCTCACGCTTTGAAAAAAGACTGGCTGCATTCATTTTAAAGCTTACAATATCTCTTGTATAGTAGTTAATTCCAAAGAAGTCATAATATTTTCCCTTTTCAAGTGGATAACCAGAGCCTAATGGAGAAATCAGCTTACCCTCTGTCATACCTGTAATAAATATTTCTTGAAACATTCTGTCATACAGGTTTGATATCCAATTATTTAGAGGTGTTTTCTTCTTTGAATCAAAAACTCTAAGATGATTTGCAACCCCAACCATTGTATCCTTTTGATTCATTCCTTCCCTTACACTATGTATTGCTTTATAAGCCTTTATATGAGCAAGTATCATATTCCTGGAGCCTTTAATAAACTTGCTAATACTCTTTTCTCCAGGTGGCCATTCTCCAAACATATAACTGTTAATCATATATACATTAGGTTCATTTATAGTAATCCAATCTGAAACAATATCTCCTAGATAGGTAACAACATATTGAACATACCTTTCAAATAATCCAACCGCTTCATGATTCACCCAAGCTCCATTATCCTCTAACCATAATGGATTGGAAAAGTGGTGAAGTGTTACAAGTGGTTTTATGCCTGCTTCAATTAGCTTTTCAATTTCCCATCTGTAATGATCTATAGCTTCCTTGCTGAATTTTCCCCTCACAGGTTCAATTCTGCTCCATTCCAGGCTTAGTCTGTAGGTTTGGTTGTTGAGTTTTTTCATTATTTCTATATCCTCTTCAACCCTGTTCCAATGGTCTACAGCATTTACAGGGTGGGTGCCATCCTTAATATGTCCTTCCTCTGCCCATCTATACCAGCTGTTGTTCCTATCCCCACCTTCAATTTGAAGTGAGGCGGTTGCTGTACCCAGTAAAAAACCTCCAGGTAATTTAAATGAATTCATAACTTGTCCCCCTATTTCATACGCCTTAAAAAAATTAATACACCTATTCCCCCAATTACATATATTATATTTCATTTACTAAAAATTTGAAACTATAATATATAAAAAAATCATTTTACTGACTATTTATAGTGAACTAATCTTCACTACTTTTTATATACCTTAAAATATTAAGGCCATTTATTTTATCAGCATTTATAATCTCTCCATTAATCCTAAAGTTTTCAAATTCATCTGGAATTCTAATAAATATATTTAAAGCTCCCCTACACTGTTCATGTATCTTTAAGAATATATTATCCTCTTCCACTTTAAAATCTATTACCTCATTACCAGGAAATATATTGTTGCTTCCAGCAATCTCAAAATCCATATTTTGAAGTACCAGCAAGCATAATGTTTCATTTGCTTTTAAACAAACATCCATTTCCCCATTTATGAATCCCTTTGTTTTTTCAAAATAAACTCCCTGGTTTAAATGCAGTTTTACTTCTCTGTCAGAAAGATTTGAAATTACTATATAACTCCTATCCTCTATTTTGAATTCGACTTTACATATTTCCTGGATATACTCTAGTCTTTGGATTCTTTTATCTTTATTTGGGAATAGAGATAAATAGAGCTTCATTTCCTCCTCTGAGTATTCATCAATATTGTCAGAGGTGAAAACCAACCCACCAAAAATGAGGTTTAAAATAAGGAGTGTATTCCTTTGATCCTTTGTTAGGGTGTTATTTCTTTCTCTCAGTATGAAAACATCAGGGTCATTATAAAAAACATTTCCATTTAAATGCCTTCTACCTATTGTACTCCTCAGAGAGTTTATTGTTGATACCCTTTCCCTATAGTTTAACCCCTTAAGAAGCTTATCCTCCCATTTTAGTGCAACGTCACTTCCTATTCTGCAGTAATCAGCAATCCCAAAGGATGAACCAAGTGGTACTCCACACCCTAATATTAGCTTCTCCCCAACTATTTCTCTAATAAATTTCATTGCCTCATACATTATCTGTCCTCTGGTTTTATTCTTCCTTGGAAGCAATGCAACTGCATAAAGGAAATCCAGCTTTAGGATTTCAAAACCCCATTCTTCTAATACAGCATCAAAAACCTTTATTAGATAATCCCTGACCTCCTGGTTATAAAAGTCCAGTGCATAAAAGGTTCCGCTCCACCCTGGATTAAAGCCTGCTCTAATAAGCTTCCCATTTTCATCTTTTAAAAGCCATTCCCTATGGGACCTATAAAGCATTGATCTTTTCTCACAAATAAAAGGAGCAAGCCACAGTCCTGGCTTGTAGCCCTTTTCTTTTATACTATCAGCAATATATTTCATACCCTTTGGGAATTTTTTATTTATAATAAGCCAATCTCCAACAGCCTTTTGATATCCATCGTCTATCTGAAAAATATCTATTGGAATACTCCTGCTGCTAAATGCATTTAAATTCCTTATTATTATTTCCTCAGTTATGCCTGTATAGTAGTTATACCAGCTTGTCCATCCTGTACATGATTTAACAGCTGGCTTTTCTATATTCATAGAGGTAAAATAATCTTTAAATACCTCATCTTCTTTTCCACTGGAGATTAATACTTCAAATGCTTTATATTCATTTATTATATTAAGTCCAGTGCAGTCTTTTATTATACTCAATTCATTTACTATTGTATTATATTGAAAAATAGTATAGCCTGAGGATTCTGACAAAGAACCATAAAGAATGTAGCTTTCATTATTCTTATTTATATATGTATATGTAAAGCTGTGAATTTTTTCTCTCTCATTATTATGGGGATAGAATGTGTAATCTCCATATGGGCTTAAAATATTCCAGGCAAGTCTATTTAGCTTTTGAATTTTCTCATCTATTTCATATTCTCTACTCTCAGTCCAGGTTTGAAATCCATTTAAAAATACCCTATCAGTATTAATCAGGCTCACCCTGGTTTTGACCAAAAGTGTTATTATCTGTATTTCAATTTTCGGACTAATAGTACATTCAAAAAGGGAAGCCCGCCCTCTGTCAGTTAATTTTGGGCATATTTCCAGGTGTTCATTAACTAATGTCCTATCCAGTGCAAATTTCAAAGCTATTTCCTGACCCTCAACCCTATATTTAATAAATCCTTCATATGGATACAATCAACTCACTCCTATTCACCAAAACCATTTGGATGGTTCTTGTGCCAATTCCAGGCAGTGCTAATAATAGCTTTAATGTCAACATATTTTGGTTCCCATCCAAGGCTCCCTCTTATTTTATCTGAGCTTGCAATTAGTATTGCAGGGTCACCAGACCTTCTTTGTACTGTTTCTTTATTTATTGTAATGCCTGTTACCTTCTCTGCAGCCTTAACAATTTCCTTCACTGAAAAGCCATTTCCGACTCCAAGGTTATATGCATTTGAAGCATGCCCCTCATGCATTCCCTCAAGTGCCAGTATATGAGCCCTTGCAAGGTCATTAACATGTATATAATCTCTTATACAGGTACCATCCTCTGTTGGGTAATCATCACCAAATATTTTTATACCCTCTCTTATTCCAAGACAAGCTTGAAGCACTATTGGAATAAGATGTGTTTCAGGACTGTGATCCTCTCCTATGTTCCCTTCCTCATCAGCACCACATGCATTAAAGTATCTTAGTGCTGTATATTTAAGTCCATATGCATTTGAATAATCCTTCATTACATTTTCCATAATAAGCTTTGTTCTTCCATATACATTGGTTGGATTTTTCATAAAATCCTCAGTAATTGGAACAGCCTCCGGCTCACCATATACTGCTGCAGTAGAGGAGAAAACAAGCTTTTTTACATTGCACCTAAGCATTACATCCAATAAATTTAGAGTACCCTGTACATTATTATGATAATACAAACATGGCTTTTCCATGGATTCACCAACAAGACTGTATGCGGCAAAATGGACTACAGAATCTATATTGTACTTTTTTATGGTATTGATTAGAAGCTCATCATCGAAAATATCTCCCTTAACAAATACATCACATTTTACTGCTTCTCTGTGACCTTTGGTAAGATTGTCATAGGCAATAACATTCTTTCCAGTTTCCTTTAGCATTTTCACTGTATGGGAACCAATATATCCGGCTCCTCCAGTTACAAGTACATTCATTTTTACATCCCCATTCTTATATTATTCTAGCCTTAAGTAACAGAAACATGGAATCTCATAATCTCATGTGGCTGGCACCTTGTTAGCTTCTATGCTTTCCTGAAAAATCCTCAATTTCAATTTTAACAACAGTGGTCTTATCCATTGCCCTTTCTATGTATTCTTCTCCCTCTTTTATAAACTCTGGACTGTATTTTTTAATTATTTCTCTTAGCCCTTTAGCCTTATCATTTCCTGAAACTATAATACCTTTCCCAAATACAATTACACTTTCATATTCTGTGGTAAATTTATCGGGTAATATGTTTGTATTTCCAACTACAGTAAAGCAAACATTACTATTGCTTTTTATGTTATCCAGCTTTGTACCCTCATTGGCACAGTGAATATATATTGAGTTATCTGCATAGGCATAGCTTAATGGAACTCCATAGGGCTGATTTAAGCTATCTAGAGTGGATAAAACACCATACTCTCCTCTTTTTAGTAATTCTGTTGCCTCTTCTCTTACCATTTGCCTGTCGGCTCTTCTCATACTTTTCATTTCTTTTACCCCCAACAATTTATTTTTCTACCATGGGACAGTCACATAAATCACTTTATTAATGAAAGAGTTTTATAATTTCTTCATTCATTATATATTTCTTTCCCTGCCAGGTATCTCTGCTAACAAAGCAGTCATCAATTGAATTTAGTACCTCCCACTTTTTCAAGCTCCAGGTAGGTTCTATAAGTGTACTTCTTGGGCTATCTCCTGTTAATCTGTGGACAACCATATTTTCAGGAAGTTTTTCAACTGCATCTACTATTAAATTAACATATTCATCCTTACTTAGAAAGTAGAGCTTGCCTTCCTCATAGAGTTTAACCATTCTAGTGTCCTTCATAAGATGTAAAAGATGAAGCTTTATTCCCTGGGTTCCTGTGTTTGCAATGAAATCAACTGTTTTAAGCATGTCATCTCTGCTTTCCCCTGGAAGTCCCAGTATTGCATGGGTTACAACATCTATATTTCTTTTTTTAAGCTCTTTTACAGCATTTACATAGGTTTCAAGCTTGTAGCCTCTGTTTATAAGCTTTGCTGTATCCTCATGGATGGTTTGCAATCCAAGCTCTACCCAAAGATATGCCTTTTTATTTATTTCCTCCAGCAAATCCAGAACCTCATTTGGCAGACAGTCTGGTCTTGTTGCAATTGCAAGCCCAAGTACATCCTCAAGCTCCAGAATGCTATAATACTTTTCTCTTAATTCCTCAACTGGAGCATAGGTATTGGTATATGCCTGAAAGTAGCCTAGGTACTTCCCTGACCTCCACTTTTTGTTCATTATCCCTTTAACCTCATAAAATTGCTCCTTAAGGTTCTCCTTGGTTCCAGCAAAATCCCCGGAACCCCTTGGACTGCAGAATATGCATCCTCCCACTCCTGCTTCTCCACCCCTGTTTGGACATGTAAATCCAGCATCCAGTGATATTTTAAACACCTTTTCACCAAACTTTTGTCTTAGATAATAGTTTAATGAATTGTATGCTTTCTCTCCCCATTTTTTAGTCATACTATCATTCCTCTGTAGTTTATTTCATTATACATATAAAGCCTGATATGAGAAATACTTTCACATATCAGGCTTGCTTAGTCTCACTGTGAACTACCCACTACTTTAGAAGTGGGGGCTTCATGGTTCCATGACCTCGTAACCTCAGTTTTCCCAAGCGTGACTTCGGGCAGTCCCTGCCCTTGATGCCATTGTACGGGTTCTTTATTACCTTAGATATTTTACCCATGGAAGGAACAAACTCCTCGCTTGGATTTCGCATTTAGAATTTGACGGTTTCCCCATGCAACCTTATATATCTAGTTATCAAATAACTATCATATACCTAAGATAGCACAAGTTTAGGTATTCCTCAAGAGACAACAATTAATCCCCTACCATAGAGATAGGGGACTTCTTGAATATTAGGTTAAAATTCCTTAAACAATTCTCCCTTAGCTCCACAAATTGGGCATTTATCAGGTGCTCCATTCTCAACTGTGTGACCACATATTGGGCAAACGTAAAACTTATCTGAGTCCATGTCCTTTTCTTGTTGCGCAAGCTCAATTGCCTTTTTAAATAAATCAGCGTGGTTTTTTTCTGCTTCTAGGGCATAATGGAAGGATCTTTGTGCATCCTTTTCCTCCTGAAATTTTGCAGTTTCCATGTATACTGGATACATCTGCTCTATTTCATGAAGCTCTCCACTTAATGCACCCTGAAGGTTTTCAACTATGTTTGTTAATCCAAATACTCCTCCTGCAGCAACGGTATTGTCACCAACCTGGTCTTTTAATACAGTAAAATGATTCTTTGCATGAACCATTTCTGCATAGGATATTGCATTATACATCCTTGCTATTTTAGGATATCCATCCTTTTCTGCTGCTCCACTCCATATGGAATACCTCATACGAGCCATACTTTCTCCACCATATGCTGACCTAAGAAAATCTGCAGTCATTGCGTTTTTTACAGCCATTATATCACCTCTTCAAAATTATTGTACCTACAAGTTTTAATACACCCTAGGATTAAGTATCCTAATCATTATTCTATCAATTGTATTATGATACGGTTGCAGGTTGCTTATTCATAAAGGTAATTTTTTTATCAAATTCCTTGACCTATGTTAAAGCTTATAGATTCAATTTTATCCTAGTGATTTTACCTAATAATTTCTTTATTTAATCGATTAAATATTTTATCCACCCCTACCCACCAATTTTTATCCTCAGCATATTTTTCATTAATCCACTGAATTGCATGGGCTTCTTCTGGCTTTCCCCTGCTTAATTTGATAATGGTTTGAGCTGCGATTTTTGAAGAATCAATAATATCCGTATTATATCCAACCCAACTTTCATAAACATTAAATGGATTATTAGCAATTTTTAATGCATTTTCATTGGTCTTTGGAACAAATCCCTGCTCCTGTCCAGTTATTGCAATCATAAATAGGGGGTTAACATTATATTGTTTTGCTGTGTCAAGTATGGTGGATAGGTATGGTTCCTCTGCAAGCATTGAATCCTTCTTCTCCAGCCAACTTCTCAATTGGTTTTTATCTACTTCAACATATTGGAGCTCCTCTGGCAATCCATTATGTACCTCCATGCTTATTTTTTCAACTAAAACTTCCTCTCCTATAATTTTAGTGACATTCTTGTTTTGAAATGTACTTAAATTATTTATTAAAGCATATCCAATTTCCTTAGCATTCAACATAATAAAAAGCGCAACTATGATGGAGGTTGTTACTATTACCCATTTCCTGTCAATCGGCTTAAATGTATTTTTTATTCCTACCACAAAATCTATTACATATTCAAATAATATATGCTTACTCTTCCTAATTGTGTTTAGAAAAATATTAATACTATGTTTAGAATTAATATAGCTTACACTAGTGATAGCATGTTCAGCTTCACTTGTATAATTAGGAATCTTATTTTCAATTACAAACTCAGCGGCATTGCTTATTGCATCCTCTATTGAAAGATTCTCATATGATTTCACCCTATCTATAAAGTTGACTAATTCATCCCTTTTAATAGGTTTATCCTGAGTCAAACATAACCATTCATATATTTCACTAATATTATTTTCATTCTCTAAGTTTAATTTACAATATTGACAAAAGACCTTGTAGGCATTAATTGAAAAGTCACTCTTAGCTACTGCATCCATTATTAAATTTCTTTCTATTTCATTTTTTAGGATTTCTTGGAATTTACCCATGCTATTATTAATAATTCTATGAATTCCATCTGCTAAAATAAGTGATAATTCCTTAGAACTATTATCTGGGTATTTTCTGTATATATAGTTTTTTAAATCAAGAATAATTTTTTCGTTTATTACTATTTTATCCCTCAGATTCCCAATAACTTCATACATACTAATCACCCTAAAAATGTGTTTAAATAATGGATAAATATACATATTTTAATTATACATTGAACTTTGACAAAAGTTAACAATATTTTTTATTTCTAGCCTAATTTCTCACTAAAGATAGTACATATATGTGGGGGTAATGCGTTGCAAGGTACCTTTCA
>JARDZI010000393.1 GCA_029240935.1 Clostridiales bacterium | reverse complement strand
ACAGTTATGCAAGCTGTAATTTGTTCTTATTTTATATGATTAGTTACACTTATTTATTTGCAGCGATTTTTATAGCTGCTTGGTGTCTAGAATCAATTTTTCCATCCTTATGTCTTGTACTATTTAAAAAATGAATATCAAAATGTCCATCCATTCCATTATTTTTAACTACATCGAGATTTTCACCCCGTCCATAACCCTGTGATCTGTTATTTATAACAGCATAAGCAGGAGCGGAATCGATTCCAGCATGAGGCATTGCAGCCATGGAAGCAGCAAGCGTACGGTCATCTACTATTATATGTATCGGTCGTATATCCCAAGTAAACCCTCCCCAGATGCTTTTTATTATATTTGTATCCTCTATTGTTAAAGCCTCACAATCTGCATGATTTGTGCCCATTGTACGTTTGATTTTAAAGGTCTTACCGGTTTGTACATCTTTTACTTCAGCTACAGTTCCAACAGGAAATGCACTCTTACCTTGTTTCCACCAATCCAAAAGCTCAACATTTTTTGATTCTTGTTTTACAGTAGAGGATGAAGTTTCACCACTATTATTTAGTTGCGTATTTGATGGTGGAGTACCTCCTCTAGATATTGAAGATGATTGTTTTGGAGCTTGTACTATTTCAGTCTTGCTGCCATCTATAATGGTCTCTTGAATAGGCTGAGATTGGTCAGCTGCAGCATCAGATATCATTGCATTAAAATCTGAACTAGTTGCAGTAGTATTATTAGAATTCTCTGAGTTGATAGAATCACTTGAAATGTTTACACTATTTAATGAGGATAATGTAGTTCCTATTTTGTTTTCATGGCGGTATATAGAATACGTAGTAGTAAATGCAGCTAAACATAAAGCAGCAATAATACTAATTGTTTTTTTCATTTGTACACCTCTCTTTGTGCCGACGAAGTTAGTTGACGGGTTCAGGAAAGAGCTACCTTACTGCTTAAGAATACCCGATAATGCTATAAAAATTAAAATTGCATTATCAGGTATTAACAGATTCACCCCAGATAATAAATTCCTCCGCTGCCATATTGACATTAGGCAAGTTTTTTAATAGATTGTCCTTTTACATTATAAATGATTAAAGCTGAATAACCTAGTGGTAATATCTTCTATGTTAATTAAGGTAATTACTACGAATGCTCCCTAAGTCAGCCTTTTTAATATCTTCAACTGCTTCAATTACGGCTATAATTTTACCGTCTTTTAATATTCCATAGCCACCAGCTTTTTTAAAGTTATATTCAAGATTAACTACACCATTCGAACCAGTAAAACTAGTGACTTCTTCACCGGTTTTACCATCTATTACAATAAATTTACCAGCATTATTATCAAATTGCTTAAGATCAAAGGACAGTTTTGTATTAATATCTTTATTTATTACTAGGATTAATGGATCAAATTCATAACCGATACCTTTAAAATCGTAACTTTGGTTATTGACAACCAAAAGAGCCTTTTTTACTATTCTGTCTGTTGGAACTTTAGATAAATCATCTCCAAAGATACTGGGAGTAGAAGGTATTGAAGAAGTCTCTGTACTGCAACAGCTATCTCCTGCCCCTACTGGAGGAATATCTTCGTCAACCTTTGAGGTGTTAATAGCCTCTGCATTATCAACGACTCTTATTACCCCTCGTATCATTCCCATCCAGCAGCTGAAATTAATATTACCTGTTTCCTCTGGTGTAAATTCAATCGTATTTTCACCACTTTTCAGCTTCTGTTTTATTTTTTTCGAAGTAGCAACAATTTCATTGTTACAGGAAGTTATTTGTTTTCCATCAATGACCCACTTAACGGGTATTCCTTTTTGTACATAAAGAACATTAGGAGAATATCCTCTTCCGTCAGCTGTCATATTTAAAATTTGAAAGCCATTTTCAATTTTAGGCATAGTTATTGAATTCTGAGAAGGTGTTGTATTTTTACTTCCAGCAGCAGCACTTGTTATAGGGGCAATATTGATACCAGCCAGTGAAAGACCTCTTTGCCCCATTATAAGACCGAGTACTACAATAAATATACCCCCAAATTTCAAAAGTTTTTTTGTATAACCTTTGCTTAATAATCCTGATAATACACCAAAAGTGAGCATTAATGGAACTGTACCAAGAGCAAATATAAACATAGACATTGAACCTTTAAAGGCGCTTCCTGTACCAAGAGCATAAATCTGCATAGTTTGAAGCGGACCACAGGGCATAAAACCATTTAAGAGACCTACAATAAAGGGTGCATTACTTTTTCTTTTTATGGAACAGGTTGACCAGGGAAGTTTTATATGAAATTTTCTAAAAAACTTAAAACCCGACATATTAAGTCCCATAATTATCATAAATATTCCTGCAAATATTTGTAGTGCTGCCTGCATTTGAGTAGTTAAGGATAATACAGATCCTAAAGCACCAACAATACCCCCAAGTAGTGTATATGAAATTACTCTTCCAACATTGTAAAGGAAGGCTGGCCTAATAGCTTCAAGCTTATTTAATAGTCCGCTATTATTTGTATCAGAACTTAAATTGACACTTTGTGAAAGCATAATTCCTCCACACATTCCTACACAATGAATTGAAGTAAGAACACCTACAACAAACAGTACAAAATAGGAGGCGTTGTTTAATTTCTCATTCATATCAAAGCCCTGAGTTATTTTTCCAAGAAAAATAATTGCTAATGCTATCATGATAATGCCGACTATTTTAAATTCACCAGAACTTTTTGTACTATAGCCAGCAGAAATTATTGCACCTTTAATTTTAGAAGTACTGCATCTGTCACTATCATATTCTACATCCACATATTGTCCTGAAAAACTAGCACTAACGTTAATAACCCCTTCAAGTTTTCTTATGGACCTTGAAACCTTTGCTTCACAAGATGTACATGTCATGTCAAAGACTTGTAATCTTTCCTTTTTAATGTCCATAACCTCACCTCTCATTCTATATATTTTAATTTACATCAAACGGTATTTATCATTGTCATTATAGCTTACGTGCATATTTTATTAAATATATGTGGAGAATTTATGAAGAATAAGATGCTATATCTTCATAGAATCTTTAGATTTAAGTGTTATAATTTAAGTGTATTTTTTAAAACTTTAATAGATGAGGTGACTTAATGAATAGGAAAAAAATTCTCATTGTAGATGATGAACATAAAATTGTTGAAGTTATTAAATCATACCTTGAAAAGGATGGTTTTGAGGTATTTACTGCC
>JARDZI010000392.1 GCA_029240935.1 Clostridiales bacterium | reverse complement strand
GATCGATGGTATTATTATTCTTTTGGGTATGTATAATAAATTTCAATAGTTGCAATATGTTATATGTTAAAGTTACATCTATACAAAAGAAGGATAAACTATGTCAAGCAATAATACCAAGGGTCAGTTCACAAGTATTTCTTTCACTTGAATATTATAGCCTTATAAAAATAGAGTCCTGTCAATTTCGTTTGACAGGACTCTATTTTTATATATGCAATTTCAAGACATCTAATTTATACCCCTTCAATGGAATACTTGACAACTGTTTCCAATGGTTCATTTTTAGAAGCCGCCTTCTTTTTCAAGAAGGGTTCTGCAATCGCTGGGAAAAGTAAATAGGATAATACATCCTCGTCGGTTTTTGCAAAATCCTTAACCTCAATTTTTGTTTTATCAAAAACAGGCTCAAGAAGATCTGCATATCTAACAGTAATAGGCTTTTCATCTCCAAGTACTTTTTCAACGAGGCGTTCATCTATTTCTCCTGGAGCCTTTCCATACTCACCCTTAATATATGCTTTTACTTCCTTTAAAATCATCTTATATCTTTCACCAGATAATACATTAACAGTAGCTTGAGTTCCAACCATCTGACTCATTGGAGTTACAAGAGGAGGATAACCTAGATCTTTTCTAACCTTTGGAACCTCAGTTAGCACATCATTTAATTTATCAAGTGCATTTTGATCCTTAAGCTGTGATACAAGGTTTGATAGCATTCCACCAGGAATCTGATATGTCAATGCATCAGTTTCCGTACCAAGCACATATGGATTTAACTGGCCTGAAGCCAAGTATTTATCCTTAAGAGGTTTAAAATGGTCATTTATTTTCTTTAATACTTTTTCATTAAGTCCAGTATCATAGCCAAGCTCCTTTAGTGCATAATGAAGAGTTTCTGTAGATGGCTGTGAGGTTCCACCTGAGAAGGAGGATATAGCAGTGTCTATTCCATCTACCCCTGCCTCAACAGCTTTTGTACAAGTAATAGGTCCAAGACCTGTTGTTCCATGAGTATGTAATACCACAGGCACCTTAACTGTCTCTTTTAGAACCTTTACTAAATCAAATGCATCCTTTGGTCCCATAATACCTGACATATCCTTAATACAAATTGAGTTTACGCCCATTTCCTCAAGCTGCTTACCCAGCCTAGCATAGTTTTCAAGATTATGTATAGGGCTTTGAGTATAGCTGATAGCACCTTGTGCATGAGCACCCTGTTTCAAGGTTTCATCAACAGCGACCTCAATATTCCTAAGATCATTTAGTGCATCAAATATTCTTATTATATCAATACCGTTATGTACAGAATACTTTACAAAGTTACGTACAACATCATCAGGATAATGCTTATATCCAAGAATGTTTTGCCCTCTTAAGAGCATTTGAAGCTTTGTGTTTTTAACTTGTGCTTTTATTTTTCTAAGTCTTTCCCAGGGGTCTTCATTTAAATATCTTATACAGGAATCAAAGGTTGCTCCTCCCCATACCTCTAAAGAAAAATATCCGGCTTTATCCAGTTCATCAAGTATATCCTTAAATTCGTCAAATTTCATTCTGGTTGCAATCAATGATTGATTTGCATCTCTCAACACTGTTTCGGTTATATTTATTTTCATTTCCCCACTCCCTTGATAAAAAAATATCATTACATAACTTTATTATATACTAAAAAAGCGAAATCATATGTAAAAAGTAAAAAAATATATTAATTTAGAAAAACATCTTGTAATTTTAATGAGAAGTTGTATAATATTAAATAAGATATTAAAATTTATGTGCTAATAGTAAAATATATATAAATGGAGCGCATCGATTTCTCCTCTTATGCGTTCCCCCTGCTTTTTAAGCACCCTCCCCCGGGTGCGATTTTTTTATGTTAAGCTATTATATTCTATAAGTATAATTCTTAGAAAAAGAATGTCGAAATCTGTATACTGCTAATGTGAAAAGGATTATATTACATTTGACAAACCAAGCATAAATAAATATAATAGAATATGTCCAAGATATGCGCCTATAGCTCAGTAGGATAGAGCAACGGTTTCCTAAACCGTGTGCCGGAAGTTCGAATCTTCTTAGGCGCACCAACAAGAACCCAGTAACCATAATGGTTTGCTGGGTTCTGTTTTTTATCAATAAGTTTACATAAGGTGATTATGGGTACTATTTGGGTACTGTATATACAATAACATCCAATAAGAAGGTACAAGATACAATGAAAAGCAGGGAGTTACGTCATCCCTGCTTTTTAGTATATATATTTTCTTTACTGAATAAGGCTTCTAGTTTATCTGATGCTTCAAGATCTGTCTTTTTAAGGCTATGAGAGTATATGTCCATAGTCGTTGATGTTCTAGCATGCCCTAGACGCTTGCTAACAGTTGTTGTGTCCACTCCTTGACCAATGAGTAGGGTCGCATTCGTATGCCTTAATCCGTGGAAATTAAGTTCTTTCAATAAATATTTTTCTTTACTCTCTTTTGGAATGGAGAGATCATTCATAATTTTTTGATTTTGCCTTTTAATAAATTTGTAAAACCATTTGCTTGGGGTATCAGGAAACATAGGTTTACCATTATAGGTTGTAAATATTCTGTTACTGTCTATCCATAAACCACCTAAATTAGCACGTTCAACGTTCTGCCATAATTTATATTCTCTTAATAAGGATACAACAGAATTCGGAAGGGATATTATTCTGTCGCTGCTTATATTCTTTGGAGCTTTAGTGAATATGCCTTGGCCAGGTAAGTACTGGCTAGCCTGATGGATATGTAATACCTTATTATCAAGATTAATATCTGACCATTCAAGACCTGAGAGTTCTCCCATTCTCATACCACCAAATATAGAAAGATGAATCATGAGCCTGTATTTTATATGTTCATCTTCAAGCAGTTTAAATAAATATTCAACTTGCTCCCCATCATAATGCCTTGCTTCCTTTTTCTCTGCCCTAGGAGATTTCACTCGTGTTGCTGGGTTATTAAGTATAAACTGCCACTGAACTGCACAGTTTAAGATGCTTGTTAGAAGCCTATGATGATGTAATATTGTACTTTCGGATAAGCCACCGGGTTTGCCATCCTTTCGGATACCACTTTCTCGGAGATTGTTGTAAAACTCAGTTAAATGTGTTGGCTGAAGTTTATTGAGTTTAATATGACCAAGACAGGGGATAATCCTTGTATCTAATAGCTCTTTATAGCGAAATAATGTCTTAGGAGCTAGTGTAACATCTGC
>JARDZI010000391.1 GCA_029240935.1 Clostridiales bacterium | reverse complement strand
GGGAAGGACTGTGCAAATTGTTTTTTTAATTAACCTGCAGCAGGGACATCTTTTTCTTCATAGAGAGATAAGTCGTTTGTTGCTTTTAATTATGGAAGACAGCAGTGCACGTGAGAGATTAGTAAATGCAAGGGATTTTGAACAATTCAAAATGGAACTAGAAAAATTAATGAAATGACAGGAGGACACTAATGCAAAACGAAATGGAGATAATGGAAATCATCGCGAATGGAGGGGATGCCAGGAGCTCATGCTTAAAGGCTGTAAGATGTGCCAGAAGCGGTCAGTTTGAAGAGGCAGAGGAACTTTTAAAGAGGGCCGAGGAAAGCCTTGAGAAGGCGCATAACATTCAAACAAAGCTCATTCAGGCAGAAATTCGCGGGGAAAGAAATGAAATAACACTTTTAATGGTTCATGCTCAGGATCATTTAATGAATGCTATAACTGTAAAAGATTTAGTGGTTGAAATGATAGCAGAAAGTAAAAAAAGAATTGAATTAGAAGAAAAAGTGAAAGGAATGATAATTAATGGCTAAAAGGGTTTTATTAGTATGTGCTGGGGGCTTTTCAACCAGCATGCTTGTTGAAAGAATGAAGGAGGCCGCAGAAGCAAAAGGGATTGAGGCAGTAATTGATGCCTGCGGAGAGGGTTCTATGGAGAGTTATCTTCCAGCTGATATAGTAATGCTCGGACCTCAAATGGGCCATCAAGAGGACTCTGTTAAGAGAAAGGTAGGTCCTAATGTGCCAGTTACTGTAATAGAAATGATGGACTATGGCATGATGGATGGAGAAAAAGTGTTAATTACAGCACTAAAAATAATGGAAAAATAAATGGGGGATTATGAAATGGAAAAAACGCAAAATTTTCGTGTGAAGATGCAGAAGGTCTCAGGTATCATTCAAAGTAATAATTATATTAGCAGTATATCAAATGGTTTAATGTCATCCATGTCTATACTTATTGCTGGTTCAATATTTGCCTTGATAGATGGAATAAATATACCAGCATATCAGAACTTTCTAAAAAGCACTGGATTAAAAACTTTGACTGGAATTCCAGGAGCTGTTACAACTAATCTAATTTCACTTTATGCTGTATTCTCAATAGCTTATTCTTTGGCAGGTAAGTTCAAGAAGGATTCCTTCTCAGCAGGTTTACTTGCTTTGATGAGTTTTCTAATTTTAACGCCAATGATGACTACTGGTGAAGGTAGAGCTGCCATAACTAGCTTACCAGTAAGTTGGTTAGGTGCTACAGGCTTTTTTGTGGCAATGATTGTAGCAATAGTTGTTGCTAGATTATATGTTTTGATTATAGAAAAGAAATTTTATATTAAAATGCCTAAAGGAGTGCCACCAACAGTTGAGAAAGCCTTTGCAGCTATAGTACCTTGTATAGTAATTACAATTCTAATGCTAGCTGTGAGAGGTATATTTGCAGCTACTCCATATGAAAATATTCATAAATTTATTTATGCCTTTTTACAAGTTCCTCTAACAAAATTAGGAGGTAGTTGGATTGCATTTTTAATCTGTACACTTATTGGTAGTGTTTTATGGTTCCTTGGAGTGCATGGAACAATGGTGGTATACGGCGTTATGGCCCCAATATGGACTGCACTTAGATTAGAAAATTTAGATGCATTTCAAAAGGGAGCAGAGTTACCACATATAGTTCCTGGTGGAGTATTCAATTCAGTATTTGCAACTTTAGGCGGATCTGGTGCTACAATAGGTCTTGCAATAGCTTTAGTAATGGCAAAATCTAAGCGTTATAAAGCTGTTGGAAAACTAACAATAATACCAAGTTTTCTTGGTATTAATGAGCCATTGATGTTTGGACTGCCAATGGTATTAAATACAAGATTCTTAATTCCACTCATAGCAGTGCCTTTCATAAATAGCGCATTAGCTATAGCGGCCACAGCTATGGGAATTATTCCTAAGCTTCGTGGAATTGGTTCACCACTTGGGACTCCTATTTTGGTTAATGGATTTATCGAAGGTGGATGGCGTATAGCTGCTTTTCAGGCTCTACTAGTTGTTGTCAGCTTTTTAATTTATTATCCGTTCTTTAAGAAAGCTGATAAAGAAGCCTTTGAGGAAGAAGTTAAAGCTGAAGGAAAAACTACTGCAGTTGAGGCTTAAAGTTTAACAAAGAATTTGTATTAAAGTTAGATAGGAAAATGAAACATCCTATCTAATTTATTTTTAAATGAAGTTTATTAACCAAAAAGAATGTACTGTGAGAGGAGAAATTGAAATGAATAAAGGATTTCCAAAGGATTTTTTATGGGGAGGAGCACTATCAGCCCACCAATGTGAAGGTGCCTACAAGGAAGATGGTAAGGGTTTGTGTACTGCTGATACCTTAATTTACGGAGATGTAAGAGAAAGATTATTTAATATAAGCACAGAAATTAAAGAAGGGTTTATTTATCCAAGCCATGAAGCTATTGATTTTTATCACAGATACAAAGGCGATGTAAAACTTTTAGCTGAAATGGGCTTTAAGGTACTTCGCACAAGCATTGCCTGGTCAAGAATATTTCCTAATGGTGATGATGAGACTCCAAATGAAAAGGGACTGCAATTTTACGACGACTTATTCGATGAATTATTAGCTCACAATATTCAGCCTGTTATTACACTGTCCCATTATGAGTTACCACTAAATTTATTAAATAAGTATGGGGCATGGACAAATAGAAAGCTTATTAAGTTTTTTGAAACTTATGCAAAAACAGTTTTCGAGCGTTATAAAGATAAAGTAAAGTATTGGATGACTTTTAATGAGATTAATGTTATTAAGGTGATGGCTTATTTTGGCGGAGGAATGCCAATAAATCGTACAGAACCTGAGTTTCTACAAAAAGCATATCAGGCTGCGCATCATCAGTTTGTTGCCAGCAGCTTAGCAGTTAAAGCCTGTCATGAAATAATACCTGATGCAAAGATAGGAATGATGATGGCAGGAATGTTATCATATGCTAAAACCTGCAATCCTAATGACGTGTGGAAAAATATTGAGATGGAGCGTAATTCCTTGTTTTTCTCAGATGTTATGATGAGAGGGGGATATCCTTCCTATATAAATAGATATTTTGAAGAGAATAAAATTCATATCGAAATGGAAGATGGAGACTTGGAATTAATAAAAAAATATCCAACAGACTTCCTTGCTTTTAGTTATTACATGACAAGTGTGGCAAGTACAGCCCCAGAAGATAATAAAATGATTGGAAATTTTTCT
>JARDZI010000059.1 GCA_029240935.1 Clostridiales bacterium | reverse complement strand
GTAATTCTAGCTTTTGGTCCCTCATATTCACTCAACAAATACCCGTTCCAATTGTGTTTAATTAAAGTGTTTACGATTTCCTCGTAGGGAATAGTCATCTCTTTAAAATCCTCTGACATCTTTAAAAACTTTGCATGACAGCAGTATACATATGGAAGCAGCGGAACAATATCTTCTACTGGGCTATGCTGACAAGGAGGCATTACAAAGCCATCAGGTCCCACTTCTCCTGGTGAAAGAGAACCAGTCTGAAACACACTAAAATCAATGTTAAGTCCAAAGTACTTAGTGCCTGTTTGCTCAATAAACTCTACATAATCATCAATCATTCTAGACTTTAATATTGTAGGAGCATGTATTTCAGGACACATACGCACATTATATTCCTCAGCCAGAGGAAGTGCCATTTTAATAAACTCTCGCCAATTTGATACTGGAGTCAAATTATCATCAATAACTCCTAATTTTGTACGAAGTATAGTAAAGCCTAATCTATTTGCAATTTTAAAATCCCGTACCATCATATTATAGGATTCTTTGGCTGTTAATTCCCTCCCTTTATATAAACGTGAATCTACCCAATGCCCATATTCTACTGGCACAATATCAAACTTTTTAATTAGCCTATCCCAGTTTTCAAGCCACTCTTCACTTGGATTTGGATAACCTTCCACATGAGAGTTTCCTAAAATCTCAAGACCTCTTGCTCCCATATCCTGCATCTCTGCAAACATATCCTCTAAATTCATGGTTACACCATATTCCCCTTGATAACTGTAAATGGATACACCTCGTTTTGGTTTCCCTGCTTTATGCATTTCAATGCCCATATTCTCTCCCCTGCCTTTTCATTTATATGAATTTAGTAAAATTATACATCATGTTTATCGAAAACCGCATTCAGCCTTTTATCTTGTTCTATATCAAACTTTAATCTGTTTTACTATTTTAAATTCTAATAAAAAGAACAGATTAAAATTCAACATGAAAATTTTAACCTGCTCTTTTAACTAATTATGTTCAAGCATAATTTCATTCATATAACTTGGATTAACTCTTCACTTAACATAATTATGAAATGATAAAAAATAAGATTAAATTTTTAATCTGTTCAGACCAAAATATAAGAAACAATAATTTCACAACAAGAAATCGCAATGATTTAGACAAATAAACCTTAGTTTCATAAATGGTAAAGTGATATCCTTTAATCATAGTAAATGTGAAAGGGGACTTTTTAATGAGCAAGATAAAAACATGTGTAAGTTTATATAGTTTGCAGGATGAGTACTTGAATAAGCGTATGAGCTTAGAGGATATTTTTAAATTTTTAGCTGCTAATTCAGTTGAAGGTATCGAATTTTTACCTGATCAGATGATGCATAATGCACCTCATCCCTCAGAAGAAACTCTAGCTGAGTGGGACAGACTAGTAAGCACCTATAAAATGAAACCAGTAATTGCAGACGTGTTCTTAAATACAAATCTATATAAGAATAGAGAATTAACCAAAAGAGAATGTGTGGACTTGCTAATTGAAGAAATTAAGCTTGCAAATAGATTAGGCATTAAGCTAATCAGACTGGTTTCAATGGTACCTTCCTTTGTAATCGAGCCCTTGCTGCCTTATTGTGAAAAATATGATGTTACTATAGCACTTGAAATACACGCTGGCTTAGGTTTTGATGTTAAGAAGACTCAAGATTTTATTGCAGAAATGAAGAGAGTTAATTCTCCTTATGTTGGACTTGTTGTTGATACTGGAATCTTCTGCCGCAGACTGCCTAGAGTAATGGCTAATTACTGTAAAAAGGTATTGGGAACAAATCAGGAGGTTATTGACTATATCAACAGAATATTTGAGGAAGGAAGAGATCCAAGAAAAGTAATTCTTGAGAATAATGGCTTCCCGGAGGCTTTGAAAAAAATAATAAAGTCCGATGCTGATGAATTCTTTGCTCATTTTGCTGATGGATATGAAAATGAGCCCTACTGCATACTGGATGAATATATGCCTTATATTAAGCACTTTCACTTTAAACTATTTGAAATGACAGAAAGCGGAGATGAATATTCTATAGACTACAGAGGAATCCTTCAGTATCTTCATGATAAGGGTTACGACGGTTATGTATCTACTGAATATGAAGGAAACCGCTGGGTGCTTCCTGGAAATCCTATGGTAGAAAAAGAGCAGGTTATAGCACACGAGAAACTAATCAGACAAGCTATTAAAGAAATAGAAGGATAGGAGGAATAATATGTTTGATAATAATGTGTTTCTTGAAAACAGTTGTAAAAATGTAGTGGAAACAGGTCAGATAACTGGCTTTGAATTGAAGACTAATATTACTTACTATAGGGGTATTCCTTTATCCATGGTAAATGATATTAAAGTTGAGGTAGATGGCGAGAAGGTTTCTCGTGAGAAAATAGTATGCTCTGTAGATGGAGTGGACTGGTTTACCTTAGATGAAATGGAAACGGCAACTACCTATAAATGGGAATATGGTGAGCCCTTAGTAATACGGGCTCTCAAGGAAGGTGGCTTATCCAAGGGAAATCATGAGGTTGCCTTAGAGGTGGTAGTTCGTACAGCCTATATACCCGTTCCTTTAGCTGGCAGAAGGGTAAGGACCGTGGAGGTAGCTTAGCTTCCTTATATTTTTTAAAAAACAGGCTAAAATTTATGATGTAAATTTTAGCCTGTTTTTAATATTAATTATATTCAAATGTAATTTCATATAAGTTTACTTCGTGTGGTTCAAGAATGCTCTCAATTTTTAATTCTTCCACACTTTCAATATAGGAAATGGTTTGCTGTGGCACACAAATTTGCTTTAAGTAGTCAATTTCAGCTTTTCTAAGATTATATATAGCATTCATTTTTAACCACTCATCAAAGATACTTCCATGTTGTCTGTTTAGCGTATATTTTTTTATTCTATATCGCCCTTTTCTTATTCCCTTTAAGCTTACATTCAATTGCAGATTTTGCTGGTTTTCAAAGATACTGTAGTACTTATCCAGGCTTACAGAAGTTTCTTCATTTAAACAATACATATAGTCAAAATGCTTATAGTTGTAAGTTATAAGCTCATAATTATATAGGGATTTACTAGTTATAATGTAACCATCACCCTTTTTAATAAGTGTATTCCCCAAGTTTGCTAACATCTGATAGGCATAAAACCCTGGTTTTCTTATGCCGTTTGCACTCATTAGTCCCATATCTCCATAAAGCAAAGTTTTGGAATCCTTTAACTCACCGGAAATATCTGAGCAAAACCAGTAACCAAAGCTGTTTGCTGCATCTAAAGTATCGATAATATTTTTAACTATATAGGCTCCTTTAAAGGTTGTATCATTAGCTGGCTGACGATGAGATACACTGCAGTTCCACTCAGTAACATGTATTTCTGGAATAGCACTTGCTGATGTTTTTAACATTTTGCGAACTGCATTTAAATACACGGTAGTATAATTTCTATCCCTTGAAGGCAGTAACCGCGGCAAATTACTCTCTGAGTTAGCTGTTTTATCCTCAATTGCATCATAAGCATATAGATATATAGAAAAGAAATCAGGACAAACTCCACTTCTTTCCCAATGACTTAATAGTTCAGGAACCCACTTCATATTCATTTCCGGATTTAAGCCTGGTCCTCCAACTTTTGCATTGGGAACTATTTGTTTAATCACTTTATAATAGTTTTTGAACATTTCCATGTACTTGTCAAAAATTCCTCCCCAGAAGCTGTGCTGCTTTTCTCCTTCCTTCCAAATTTCAAAGTACCACTGGGATACTTCACCTATGCCATATCGATTAACACAATGGATAATAAACTTCTCTAAACGATCTAAATATTCTTTACCAGTTCTTCGCTTATCCGACGCACTTTTGTAGTACATAACCTTGTCAGAAGCAATATTTAATACTTTAGCCTTATTTCCAAGCTCAATAAAAGGTTTTAAGCCTATGCTGTATAAAAAATCAATAAGCTTATCTATCTTGTTAAAGTTATAGTTTGCGTCTTCCTCTTGCTGCTGTCCATCAATAAGCATCTCATCACTAAAAATACCTTGAAATCTTGCATATTTAAATTTCATACTGTTTTGAATGTCAATTAAGTGCTGCTGCATATCGGACCTTAATCCATCAGGTGCATATCCTAAGTTAATTAAGTTTTTCCAGGAGTGATTAGTTTCTCCTACCTTATCAGAATTTACATCAATAATTATATCGCTTTTAACTACTGAATCCTGATGTGAAGGTTTATTGTCTAGCTCTTCATCAGCGGCAACATACTTTGTTAGCTGCTCAGCAGCTTTATCGTATTCAACCTGTATTATTTCTGAATATGTGTTTTCGCTCTCCTCAGCAACAGATTGTTTTTTTCTGATTTGATTTCTATATTCTGCAGGTGTAGTATTATACTCTTCCTTAAAGCTTTTATTGAAAGCAACTAAGTTGGGGAACCCATTGTTCATAGCAACCTTAGTAACAGAATTTTCAGTACGAATCAGTTCCTTTACCGCTTGTGATAAACGGAAACCATTTAGATACTTGGAGAACGTTATTCCCATTTGTATTTTAAAGAACTTAGACAGATATTCTGGGGTCAAATATTGTGAATCTGCCACATCTTGCAGAGAAATTTGCTGATTATACTTTTGTTTAATATACATTAAAATTTTATTTACTCGTTCATTATACTTATTATTTTGAATATCCAAGGGATAGGTTTCCTGAGAATCTGTAATTAAGAAATTAGAATTCAAAATATAAATAAGCTTGTATAACAAAGACATAATTTGGAGCTCATAGTTATCTTGTCTATTTGAATATTCATACATTATCTTGGCAAGTATTTTTCTTAAATAGTCGTATTTCTCATTATTATTTAAAGATGAATTGCATAAAAAAAGGCTTTGTTCCTTCTTAGCAGCTTCGTTGAAAAAGTCATAGTCAACTTGTATGGATAAAATAAGATTTTCTTTAATTCCAGCAGCTTCATAAACATCCCCGTTGTTAATTAGAACTATATCAGCTTCAACTAAGTTACTCTTTTGGTTATTTATAATTACGTTTAGCTCACCTTTTAGTACAAATATAAATTCTATGTTTCTCTGAATTTGAGAAGATATCTTCTTTACTTTACTCAAATTTACAGCAAGCGGCAGTGCCAAAATATTGTCTTTTTTATCCCTATTTTTGCTCATATGCATGTCCTCTCTAAAACTTAGTTAAAGTTCCCTAGGTTTCTCCATAGTTTTCTTAGTTTTTCTTATTTTAATTTCAATTTCTTATAATTTATATTATATCGTTAAATAAAGTATAAAATCTATACTAAAATAAATAAAGCCACATAGAGCGTGGCCCTATGCGACCTTTTAATTTATGCAGCTTTTTCTGCTTTCTTTACCTTAGCTTGCTTTTGATATGTGTCATAGCCAATAGCTGCAAGCAATATTATACCTTTTGCAACATATTGTGGATAGATACCCATGCCAACCAATTGCATTCCATTTGCCAATACTCCAAGTATAAGTACTGCTATTACTACATTGGATACTTTACCCTCGCCACCGGCAAAGCTTATTCCTCCAAGCACGCAGCCAGTTATACAAGTAAATACCGCATCAGTTGCCATTCCAGCGTTAGCACTTCCTGTTCTTGCAGTCAGTATTATACCTGCTACTGCTAAGAATACGCCAGCTACCATAAAGGCAGCAACTGATATGAATTTAACGTTGATACCACCAAGTCTTGCAGCTTCTTTATTACCTCCTATGGCATATATATATCTTCCAAAGTAAGTTTTGTTTAAAATAAAGCTTGCTAAAAGTACCATGATAAACATTATAATTACACAAATTGGAATTCCAAATACATATTGTTGTCCAATAGCCTTAAAGCTTGTTGGAAGGTTAAAGTAAGATTTTGATCCTGAAATTAAATAGGCTATACCTTGGTAAATTGTCATGGTTCCTAAGGTAACAACCATTGTATGAACATTTAATATATTTGAGAAATAACCATTTATAAAGCCTAAGGCAGCGCCTGTTACTATTCCAACCAGAACACAAAGCCATACTGGAAGATTAACCTGCAGCATCAATATGCATGTTACTATAGAGACAAGTGACATTTGATAAGATACAGAAAGATCTGCGCCACCAGCAATCATAATCATTGAAATACCAACTGTAGCCACTATAACGTATGCATTTTGAACGAATACATTAGTTAAATTTGACACTGTAAAAAACTTTTCTGACGCCAGTCCAAAAATAGCCATAGCTAGAATTAATACACACAAAAGATAGTATTTTTTTAATATCCTAAAAAATAGTCCGTTTGAATTAACCATTGCTTTTCCAGTTGTAACTACTTGTCCTTTTTCGCTCATCTTAAATACATCTCCTTCTCTATTGTCCTGAAGCCAGTTCAAGTATATGATTTTGATTGAACTGATGCTTTTCAACTTCACCAGCTATCTTACCTTCACTTAAAACTATAATACGGTCAGACATTCCTAATAGCTCTTCCATATCTGAACTAATCATTATTATTGCCTTTCCGTCGTTTGCCAGCCTGTTCATCAATTCATATATTTCCTGTTTGGCACCAACATCGATACCTCTTGTAGGTTCATCAAAAATTATGATGTTTGAATCAGTTGCCAAAACTCTGGCAAGAACTACCTTTTGTTGATTTCCACCAGATAGATTCATAACTAACTGGTCTATAAACGGAGTTTTTATTGCCAAGCCCTTTATATACTCACCAGCCTGATGTAGAACTGCTTTTTCATTTACAACTCCATATTTGCACAGTTTCCTTATATTTGAAATACTTATGTTCCAGTCGATTCCCTTTGATAAAAAGGCACCTTGCTGCTTTCTATCCTCTGGAATAAGCCCTATGCCTAATTCGATAGCCTCCTTTGGAGAAGCTATATTAACATGCTTGCCATTTATTAAAATTTCACCAGTTTCAAACCTGTCAGCTCCAAAAATCATTCTGGCAAGCTCTGTACGACCAGCCCCTACTAAACCGGCAAATCCGACGATTTCACCCTTATTTACATGAAAGCTTATGTTTTTATCTCCGTTACCTGTTAGGTTTCTTACTTCTAAAAGCTTCTCATTTATTTTATATTTTCTGGTTGGATAGTTCTCTGCTAACTCACGTCCAACCATTAGTTGTATAAGTTCTTTTCTATTTGTTTCTGCTGTAATCTTTGTATCCACATATTTGCCGTCGCGCATTACACTTACTCTGTCAGAAATATTAAAAATTTCTTCCATACGGTGGGATATATAAACAATTGTTATACCTTTATTTTTTAACTTAGCAATAATTTTGAAAAGGCTATCCACTTCAGTTACTGTAAGTGGTGCAGTAGGTTCATCCATAACAATTAGCTTTGCATCCTTTGAAATTGCCTTAGCTATTTCAACCAGCTGCTGCTGTGCTGTTGGAAGTTCGCTTACCAGTTTATCCGGATTTATGTTTATATTCATCAATTCGAAAATATCTAAAGCTTTTTTTCTTAGTACCTTAAAATCCACCAACTTACCGGTTACTTCTCCAAAGCATATATTTTCTGCCACTGTAAGCCCGGGAATAAGATTAAATTCCTGATAAATGACCTCAATTCCATACTGTCTTGAAACTTTTGGAGTCATTTTTTTATATTCAAAACCATCGATATGAATACTTCCTTCATCAGGCACTACTGCTCCGCTTATAGTTTTAATTAATGTAGATTTTCCGGCACCATTTTCTCCAACTAGTGCATGTACCTCACCTTTATAGAAAGATATTGATAAGTTATCAATAGCCACAACGCCTGGATATCTTTTAGTTATATTTTTAAGTGATAAAGCTATTTCTTGATTCATTGCGTTTACCTTCCTTCTATTAAATGGAGCATTTCAGCAGAGTATGTCTGAAACACTCCATTTGAGTATTATTGAACTACTGTTTAGTGCTTGAATTTTGCAACATTATCAACATCAATTTCATCAAGAGGTGCGATATCATCTTTTAAGTACTGTTCACCTTTAATCAAATTGATTGAATTCTTCACAGTCTTATCAAAAGCAGCCATAATATCTCCACCTATTTGTGCGGTTCCACGTAACACTGATTTATCGTTGGCTGAATCTTCGATAGCTTTTGTAACTTCTGCTGTTAACTCTGATCCGAAAACTCCAAACTTTGCTTTGTCTTTAATAAGTGAATTTGGGCTCATTGCATAGGAGTTAACACCTATTGCCATAGCTCCGTTATAACACAATATTACGTTTGTCTCTGGATTTGTTTGCATTAAATTCTCAGTAGCCTTTAGTGCTGTATCTGTGTTGTTATCACCAAGTTCAACTGTTTTAGTAATCTTTATCTTTTTATTCTTTGAAGCTATAGTTGCTAAAGCCTTTGAACGTGCTGCTGCATCAGGGTTTCCACTATAGGAGAATATAACAGCGTTAATTGTACCCTCTGCTGAACTTGTAAAAGTTTTATCTACCCATTTTGATGCCAAGTTTGCAATAGATTCACCTACTTTGGATTCATCGCTGCCCATGAAAGCATCATAAGCTCGAGTGTTAGTAGTGAAAGCATATATTTTAACGCCCTTCTCCATAGCTCTCTTACAAACATCTGTTACGCTTGTATTTTCAACAGCCATAACTATTATTTCACTTGCTCCCATAGTAACAAAGTTTTCTATTTGTTCTATTTGTTTTTGTGAATTACCATCTGCTGAAGCAGATTCAAACTTGTATCCCGCAGCTTTGAATCTGTCGCCTAACTGCTTTTCTACTAGTGCCATAAAGTCATTTTGAGTTGTTGAGATTGCAAGAGCAATTAAAGTATCCTTAGGTTCCTTCACTTGCTTTGTTGCTGCTGGTGCGGAGCTGCTTGCAGGCTCAGTTGAAGTTTTCTGGCTGCAGCCACCTAATAGTCCAACTACCATTAATGAGCTAATTAATACACTTAAAAATTTTTTCATGATTTTCCCCCCTGTTTTTTGTGACAGCTAAAATATTTTCCGTAATAATTTGACTGCCTTTAGGTTACGCTTTAATTATATTTTTTTTGTAATCTTCAAACAATGGGACTACCTTTCAAAAAGGTGGCTTCTTTTTTGATGTTTTAACGTTTACATAAACGATTTCACTATATAAAAATCTTATCAGCATTAAATGTCTTGAAGTCCTTTTTTTCAATTTCATAGGCACATTTACCGTTTTTCAAGATTATAATTCTGTCGCAAATTAAAACCAAATCCTTTAAATTGACAGAGAGCAGTAGTATACCAATCTCATTTCTTGCAAGTTCCTCGTATATGGAGGTCAACTCAAGCTTCAATAACACGTCTGCCCTGGCAAAAGGCTCCACGCATAATAATACTTTTGGATTAAACAAAAGCCATCTATTGTAAACTATTTGCTGCTTCAATGTGGAGTCAACTGAAGAAGGGGAATTATTCACTTCACTCTGTGAAGCTTTTACTATATTTAAGCACTCCTTTTTAACAAATTTTTCAATTTTTCTGTTTACAAGCAGCTTAAATTTACTCGTCTTCTTAATCACCGGGAGAATTATATTATCTAAAATGCTCATCTTAGGAAATATAGAGTCCTCCAGTAGGTCACCCTGTATATATCCTACCCCTTGGCTTAAGGTATGCTGAGGGCTCTTTGGCTCATATTTAGAGTTTCTTAAATACATCCTTCCCTGCAGCATGGACTTTTGACCTGTAATTATCTTTTCCAGATCTTTTTTAGCCTTGTTTTCTATATCCAGTACTCCTACTATTTCTCCATTATGAACCTTAAGATTTAACCCTTGTAAGTGTTTGGTATAAATGTCCTCAAGTATTAATGCTATTGAATCCTGTGCATAGCATTCTCTTTCCCTGGTTTTTGAAAAGTCTCTGCCTACAAGCAGATTCATAATATGCTCCTTGTTGTATTCATCAGGATAAAGTGTCTTGATATTTTTGCCTTCCCTCATTACCACAATTCTATCTGCTATCTTTGTTACTTCATCAGGGTCATTGGACATCCATAAGGTAGAAATACCACATTCCTTTAATTTCTTCAAAATACCCTTTATCATTTTCATTTCATCTCTTGTATAGGAATTTGCAATATCGTTTGCTATAATCAGCTTGGCTTGCTTTGCATAAGCCTTAATAAGCTTCACTGCCTGCTGATTTGCAATTGACAATTCTTCAGCCTTTATATCAGCTTTTATATTTAAACCGAACTCCTCCAGCAAAAGCTTTGTTTGACCAATGATACTTTTCTTGCTGAAGGTTATATAACTATAGTTACCTTTCCAGATTATAAAGATATTTTCAGCTACAGAAAGCTGAGGCACTAATATATCATGGCTATAAAGAGAGAAAATCCCTAACCTTTCGGTTGGAATTTTCCTATCAACCTTATAGGGTTTTTCATCAAACAAAACCCTGCCTTTATCAAAGCTATAATTGCTCCCTAAAATTTCCCCAAGTTCTGTCTTGCCGCAGCCTGACAATCCAACAAGACTAACTATTTCCCCCTTATAAATATTTAATTTAAAATCATCCAGTACTTTATACCCTTGCACATCTTTATAAACATGTTCCAGTCTCAGCACTTCTTGCTTCATATTTTTCCACCCTTTAATTAACTGTAATCACTTATTATTGGCAGTGTAATTTCTACATCTACCCCCATATTGATTGTACTAGAAACAGTTATTCCATATTCGTTTCCCCACAAAAGCTTCAATCTTTGATTAATATTATTAATTGCTATCCCCAAGTGATTCTTATCTTCATTACTTAAAACATTTATTTTTTTATTATTCAACAGCGCATTAATTCTATCTAAATTCTCACTATCAATTCCTATGCCGTTATCACTTACAACTATAATTAGACGTTTTTCAGTGGCTGTAATGTGAATGACCACTTCCCCTTCCCCAATTTTAGTCTCCAAACCATGATAAATTGAATTCTCTATAATAGGCTGCAGGGTTAATTTAGGCATTAAGCAATGCAGTACAGAAGCTTCCGGTGAATGATACTCGATTCTAAAGGAAATGCGGTTTTCAAACCTATATTTTTGAATAGTAATATAATTTTCTACGTTTCTAAGTTCATCACTTAGTGTTACAAAATCTCCTGTTTTACTTATACTGTACCTGAAATAATTGGCTAAAGCTTCGGTCATTTCAGCCACATCGTCATTTCCCTGTATTATTGCTTCTCCCCGTATGGATTCTAAAGTATTATATAAAAAGTGAGGATTAATCTGGCTCTGAAGCTTTGATATCTCCGCTTGCTTTCGCAGAATTTCAAGGGCATGTTCTCTTTCCATGCTCTCTTTCAGCAAGCTGATCATCCTATTTAAATTATGTGTAATTGAAGGTGTGTCATCCTGAATATTAAAGGATAGCTCATCCTGAGAGTCTTCAAGGAAATGTAAAGCTGTATCGATATTTATGATTGGTTTATATATATTTTTCATAAAATTATAGGCTATATATGCCAACAAAACTACATCTAAAATCAGTACCAGAATAACTCCAGATTTTGTTCTTTGATATAAACTTATTATATTAAACAGCAGTGTAAAAAAAATACTGAAGGAAATTACCAATATGTTAAAGATAAGAGCTTTCTTAAAGGATTTTTTTCTTTTTCCCTCTTTCAACCTGCACCTCCTGAAAATATTACTTTATAAAAATATATATTCTTAAGAATATAACTTCTTAAGAATATAACTTCCTGTATTCAGATGGCTTTAATCCAACTACTTTATTGAAAAGCTTGCTAAAGTATTTTACATCACTGTATCCAATACTTTCAGATATCTCATTCATGCTTTTATTAGTCTTTTTCAATAGTACTTTGGCAGCTTCTATTCTGCAATTAATCAGGTACTCAGAAAAGTTTAAGCCTGTCTCCTTGCGAAAAATAGTACTAAGGTAGGCACTGCTTAAGTGAATTTCTCTCGAAACTATCTCAAGACTTATCTCTTCAGCATAATGCTCTTCGATATACTGTTTTGCCAATCTAATAGGCTTTGTATCTTGGAATTCTTTCTCACTGCTAATACAGGCAGAAGCGCTTTGTACAAAGTTATGAAGCGTCTCTTCTACCATCTTTTCTTCAAAGGCATTCTCCAGGTAACCAGCATACCTAAGCTGAATCTCTTCATAGGGTGCTGGGTCGATTCCTGCATCGCTTACGTACTGAAGCAGGGTTTGTCCTATAGTATCGTATAATGCATATAAAACAATAGGGTTATAATTTTTCTCCCTATGAATTTCCTTAATACATGTATCAATTAATTTTCTATATTTTTCCTTTTCATCTGTCTCTAAATAAACCTTAAGCTGCTGCTTTCTTTCCGGTGTAAATATTTGTTGAAGATTAACATCTCTATATTTACAGTTGTCATATTCAATAATGTCTTTATCCTTGGAAACAATTCTATACTTGACAGCTTCTAATGCAGTAGAAATGCATGAAGAAAGGTTTCTAAGTTCAGTTTCCTTGGAACCTAATGCTATATAAATTCTAAAGTAATTAAATTTGTCACTAATAATCTTAAGTTTATCCTGCAGTTTTTTTATCCCTGCCTTAAACTTCTCCTCATCATCCTTCGGGTAATTCACAATAGAAATTACTCCCGATTTGGCAATAGTGCTTATGTATTCCTGACAGCACCCCTTTAGACAGGCTTCTATTTCTGAGGATACCATTTCTAAAACGGTCTTATTTTTGTTATGCTCTTGTATTGTACTATCAATCTTTACAAATACAGCCTGATAAATACCCTCTTTGAAGTTCATATGATATTCCGCATTAATTTTTTCCAAAGTTACAATACTGGAGGTTTTAAAGCTAGAACCATCAAAGATGAAATTTGAAATAAAATGACGTCTCATTATTTCTTTATTAGCAATCATTTGATTAAGAATACTTAAATCTTTCCCCAGCTTTTCGTCTTCTGCAACTTTAGACTTTTTTATCTTTTCCAGTGCCTCACAAAGTTCAGATTTATTTATGGGCTTAAGTATGTAGTGTTCAACCCCATATTGCAGTGCATTATAGGCATACTCAAAATATCTGTAACCACTGATAATAATAAATTCAGGATTCAAGCCACTTTCTCGAACGCGTTTTATAAGTTCAATACCATCATAGCCAGGCATTCGGGCATCAGTAATTACAACATCCGGCTTGTGCTCGCAAATCATTTCGTAAGCTTCTATACCATTATGTGCCGTAGCAACCACATGATATCCAAGCTCGGTCCATGTAACAATATTCAATATTAAGTTGCAAACCCTTCTCTCGTCATCAGCAATAACTACCTTTAACATTTATCCACCCCAGTAAGTCTAGAATCCTTAGAATAATGTATATTTCTACTTAATAATCTAGCAGAATACAATTATAGTTTAGATTCTACCATATTTTCATTCCATTTCATAGTATAAAGCCTAGGCATTACACTTACCCTTCTAATTTCATTATAACATCTGTGAATCATTCAAAACTTTCAACATTCGTGTGCTTGTTTCTGATTTGGAAACTTAATGTCTACTTTATCATTTGAACTTGATTAAAGGTCATTTTTCATTATCACGACTGTTTCTATCCAAGCATCCAGATAAGAATTCATCTAGCTAAGTGAACAATTAAGGATGATTTATCGCTAACTTCTAATAACTACTAAGCAATACTTGCATATTATTTATATCATACATATAATTATGTTATGGAATCATTTTCCATAGTTATCAAATTTCATTACTATTCTAGGAGGTTTAATATGAATACTAGATTTAGTCTTTCAAAGGGAATTATTATTTTAACCTTAGTAAATTTGCTAATAGTATTATCAATTTGCTTGGTAAAATACACCTTTAA
>JARDZI010000390.1 GCA_029240935.1 Clostridiales bacterium | reverse complement strand
CAACTTCCTCTGATGAATGTCTAAGTGTTTCTTCAAATATAGGTGTTGTATCATCATATACACCTATCTTAGTTGAAGTTGATCCTGGATTTATAATTAACATTCTAAACATGTTGTTTCCTCCTATTGATTCATACTTTTTGAAGGGTGCCTCCTCGGGTGGCTGGCACCTTGGGCTGTTTCCTTGTTTCCTTGTAGGGGCGAACAGTGTTCGCCCGTTTTGCAAATCATGATGCTGGTATAGCTTAAATTCATGGTGCCCCGGGCGAACACTGTTCGCCCCTACATTATAGGCGGTTGCTTGCAGCAAGTGATGCAAGGGCTATTGAATACATTTTACTTTCATGGCTGTCTGATCTTGAGGTAAGTATAACTGGAGCTGCTGCACCTGCAAGTATTCCTCCATTTTTAGCATTTGAAGTATATGTTAAGGTTTTATACATTACATTACCTGTTTCAATATTAGGAACAAGAAGGATATCTGCTTTTCCTGCGACTGGACTCTTTATTCCCTTATGTTCTGCCGCTTCCTCAGATATTGCATTATCAATTGCAAATGGTCCATCAACAATACAGTCTTTAATCTGTCCCCTGTCATTCATCTTTGAAAGCACTGCTGCATCAAGTGTTGGCTGCATATCAGGATTTACTACCTCCACTGCAGCAATAACTGCAACCTTAGGCATTTCTATTCCTATACCCTTTGCAACACTAACTGCATTTTCAAGAATTTGCTTTTTGGTCATAAGATCTGGAGCAATGTTCATTGCTGCATCTGTAACAATAATTATTCTTTGAAGTGCAGGGACATCAAATACAGCAACATGTGATAAAACCTTACCTGTTCTTAGTCCCTTTTCCTTATTTAAAACCGCCCTTAGAAAGGTTGCTGTATCTACCAGACCCTTCATGACCATATCTGCTCTTCCTGATGAAACAAGCTCAACTGCTATTTTTGCAGCTTGTGCATTATTTGATTCATCTATAACCTCAAATTGATTTAAATCCAATCCTATATTTTTTGCAACTTCCACTATTTTCTTTCTCTCTCCAACAAGTATGGCGTCTGCAATACCCATTTTCTTAGCATCTCTTATTGCCTCAAGCACTGGTTCATCTTGAGCCACTGCAACAGCAACCTTCTTTATCCCATTTGCCTTTACTTTATTAATAATCTCATCGAAACTCTTTATCATAATTCCACCTCATCCTCATATATCTTTGTTCTCTCTTGAATAAAATACCTCATAAATTACCCACCTTGTACAAATTTAATTATTATTTTTTACAATATTATTTAATAACAATTTCTTCTCCTTCTATTTTAATGTATTTACTATATAACTTGCAAGGAAAATGTCATTTATTTTTTTAATTGAAGTACTTTGTGCATATATGAGATTTCCAAGTTTACCAAAACATATTTTTTCAAAAAATTGTGCCTTGTCATCTGGAGCCTAGTGGAGCAGCTTAATCATTCTTCACTATGTTCCAGATGACAAGGCAAGTTATCAAACATAATTATTAAAAGAAAATATTTTTAAAACATCATTATGGACTTGTTACTTCCTGCTCAGGCTTTGTTATAGTTACAGAAATCTTATCTGGGACTTTTTTAACTACACTTACACCACTTGGAAGGTTTATTTTAAAATCTATATTATGCTGACCCACATCAAGATTATTAACATCTACAATTGCAGAAATACTGCTAGTATCAAATGAGTTAATAACGCTTTCTGCCCCTCTTAATGTTAGTGACACATCTGGTACAGAATTGCTATAGCTATATCCTTCACGAGGATTTATCACATTAATAGGTATCCTTACTGTACTTTCAATAATGTTTTCAACAACAAACTCCACAGTTAAAGTACTAATTCCCTGGAAAACTTGAATTCCCTCTGGAAGATTTAAGGATAGAGTATCAGTATGGGTTGATGTAATTTTTGATATATCATAGGGAATGGTTTCAATTTCCTTAACCTTATCCAAGTCCTTTTTATCACCAACAATTACAACCTTAGTCGCTGATTGGTTGATTTTTTTCAAAATTTTATTTTCCCCAATATCTCCTGTAGTTTTTACAACTACACCTACTTCCTTTGAAGGTTTAACTGGTACTGTTACTTCAACTACTGGTTTCTCCAGGGTAACATATTTTACTTCATTTCCATCAATATCTACAGGTGTGATTGCAATATTGCCATTGGCATCATTAGTTTTATCATTTATATTAATACTACCCACTAGGCTGGCTACAGAATTAACCATAGATTCTGGTCCTCTAACAATTACTTCTGATGGAGAAACTATTGAAT
The DNA here is from genome assembly GCA_029240935.1 of Clostridiales bacterium. Lineage (GTDB taxonomy): Bacteria > Bacillota > Clostridia > Clostridiales > Caloramatoraceae > JARDZI01. The sequence continues at coordinate 950 of JARDZI010000390.1, read as the reverse complement.
CTAAATATCCATATCCTGCCTTAACACTACCAATTTTTTCTATTTTAACCCCAACTGATTTTGTTGCTAATGCTTCAAGATTTACTTTTATAGTGTAGGGTACCCCTAAGGGGTTCTCAATCATAATTCCAGGTGGTTTCCCTTTAATTTCTACCATTATGTTATTTTCACCTTTTTGAAAAATAGAAGCACTGCTTAAATCAGCAACTATGTTATAGTTTGCTGGGTCGATAGCTGCATACAAATCCAATGCCTTTACTTTAATATCAAGGCTTACAAGAAAAGTTTGCCCTGGTTTTAATGCTAGATTAGATTGTTCTACAGCTTCTGTATTTATTAACTGCACAGGAATGTTCTCAACTGTTTTACTCTCCATTGGATTTTTGTCAGTCATGGCATATATCCACATAACAAAAGCAAGCAAAACAGATGCTATAATTGCAGTTATTTCTTGTTTACTTTTGTGAGCCATGTTTTCACCCTCTTATACATTGTTGTTTCTTTAGCCAAATTATGTTCGAAAATCTTTGTCAGTACTAACTTCAATCTTTCACCATTGTAATTCCTTGTAAGTCTTCCATTTATAGAAAGAGAAATATTTCCAGTTTCCTCTGAAACAACAACAGCAATGGCATCTGAGTTTTCAGTAATCCCTATAGCCGCCCTGTGCCTAGTTCCTAATTCCTTTCTAACTTCATGTTCAGTTAATGGAAGTACACTGCCTGCAGCAACAATTCTTCCCCTTCTAATTATCACAGCTCCATCATGAAGTGGAGTATTTACAACGAATATGTTTTCTAATAATGCAGAGGATACAACAGCATCAATTGCAATACCATTAGCTACATAATCCCTAAGCCCTGTTTCCTGTTCAATAATTATCAATGCTCCTGTTTTACTTTCTGAAAGATCCACTGCAGCAATCGTAATTTCATCTGCAACCCTTTGCA
>JARDZI010000058.1 GCA_029240935.1 Clostridiales bacterium | reverse complement strand
TTTATCAAACCATTTACTTAATTGTATCTCAAATACAAATACCATTCTACTAATTTCAAAACAGGTTTGAACTTTAGAGCGAAAGCGGGGACGGTTATTCAATAATTCACGAATAATACCATAACCTAAAAAATACTATATATAAGAACCTTATAGCTCAATACAACTTTCAGATTTACATAGTCAAATAAAAAAAGTGGCTATGACTATAAAAGGGGGTATAAAAATGGGAAAGAAGGAATTAAAGCATGGAAAAGAGAAAAAAGGCTTTATAGCCCGTGCTCTGGACACAGTTGAACGTGCAGGTAATGCACTGCCTAACCCAGCAACTTTATTTGTCATTCTCGCACTAATCACTATTATTGCATCCTTTATCTGCGCCAAGGCTGGCGTTTCAGTTACCTATGAAGGCTACAACAGTGCCACAGGTAAAATTGAGGAGGTTACTGTAAAGGCTGTTAACCTGCTTTCACCAGACAGCATTCGCCACATGGTTACCACCGTAGTTGGAAACTTTACAGGCTTCTTTGCACTAGGAACAGTATTTACTATTATCATTGGTGTCGGAGTAGCTGAGGGTACTGGTTTTATGGCAACTCTCTTAAAGAAGGTTGCAGCAGTAACACCAAAAGGAGCTGTTACAGCTGTAGTTGTTTTCCTTGGTGTTATGTCCAATATTGCTTCTTCCACAGGATATGTAGTATTAGTTCCCTTAGGAGCAATCCTTTTTATGGCTTTTAAGAGGCATCCTATTGCGGGACTCGCAGCTGCATTTGCTGGAGTTTCTGGAGGATGGAGTGCAAATCTTTTAATTGGTACAAATGATCCTATGTTTGCAGGCATGTCTACTCAAGCGGCACAAATGATTGATCCTAAATATACAGTTATGCCCGTTGCAAATTGGTACTTTATGTTTGTATCTACCTTTCTTATTACTATAATAGGCACACTGATTACCGAAAAACTTATAGAACCTAGACTTGCTCCCTATGATTTTTCCAGCAATGAAACTGTACAGGATATCTCCGTGGATGAAAAAAGAGGTATGAAATTTGCAGGTATCTCCGCTTTACTTTATGTTGTTATTATGCTCATATTAGTTTTACCTCAAAATGCGCTCCTAAGAGATCCTAAAAGTGGAAGCATTCTCAAGTCTCCATTTATGAGCGGTATTATTTTCTTCATGATGCTTCTATTCTTAATCCCTGGTATCTTCTACGGTATTGGGGCAAGAGTAATTAAAAATGACAAGGATGTTGTAGCTTTAATGAATAAAGCTATTTCAGGTCTCTCTAGTTTTATGGTCCTAATATTCTTTGCTGCACAATTTACAGCATGCTTTAACTATTCTAATTTAGGTACTATAATCTCTGTATCTGGTGCAAATTTCTTAGAATCCGTAGGTTTTGTGGGACTTCCTTTAATTATATGCTTCATAATTCTTACAGCCTTTATAAATATATTTATTGCAGTTGACTCAGCAAAATGGGCAATCATGGCTCCTATTTTTGTACCTATGTTTATGCGTTTGGGATTGTCCCCGGAGTTAACACAAGCAGCCTATAGAATAGGTGATTCCAGCACAAATATCATTGCTCCTTTAATGCCTTTCTTTGTACTTACTGTTGCGTTTTTTCAAAAGTATGATAAAAAGGCAGGTATCGGAAGCGTTATTTCTACAATGCTCCCATATTCTTTAGCATTCCTCATTGGATGGATTTTATTGTTTGTTGCATGGTATTTGTTAGGACTGCCTCTAGGACCAGGAGCACCTCTATTTTATGGCATTTAATAAAAATAATAGTTATAAATTATAAGACTACTTGTGAAGGCGTGCCCTATATGGGTACGCTTTCGTCTAAAGGAGGGATTTATATTGTTATCTAAACAGCATAAAATTAAAGAACTGATGCGCAAGAATGGAATTGATGGTGCAATTGTATCCTCGCCGGAGAATTTTCACTATATTACTGGTTTTGCCAGTCATCAGCATACTGTTTCCAGGCAACCTTCATTCTCTAGTGCGATTATGACATCAGATGATTCTGTGAAAACTCATGTAATTGTAATGGATTTTGAAGTGCCTGCATTGCAGGAAAAGCTGAAGGATTTTATAGTAAAAAAATATGATACATGGGTTGGAGTTCGTCAGTGGGACGAGATTGTTACCAAAGTTGAAAAGGAGCATTCCATTATATTTGAAACCTCAATAGATATTCTTAAAAAAACTGTTGAAGAGTTGGAGCTTCATAGCAAAACTATCGGAATTGAACTAGACTTCATACCATTCAGCTATTATTGTACTTTAAAGGAAAGCTTTCCAGAGGCCCGGTTTGTAAATATATCAAGCTTGTTTATCTTGTCTAGAAGCATAAAAACCCATGAGGAGATTGAAATGTTCCGAAAGCTTACCTGTGCTTGTGATGAAGCATTGAACCATGCTAGTAAATATGTAAAAATCGGAGTTTCGGAGAGGCAGGTTGCCGACGAATTTCGCAGACATGTGATGGCTTCGGGAGTGTGTGCTCCAAGTTCATGGAGCATGTTCACTACAGGCCCAAATAGCTCCAGACTCAACCTGGCTTCTGATAAGATTATAGAAGATGGACATACCTTTAAGTTCGATGGAGGTGTGAATGCAGAATTTGATTTTTATACAACAGATACATCACGCACCTGGATTGTTGGCAATGGCCATTCCGAGCTTCTATCATTAAAAGACAGATTGTATGAAGGTCAGCGCAGGATGATTGAAGCTGCAAAACCTGGACTTCCTATTAACGAACTTTTCCGCATTGGATTTGATTATGTAAAAGAAAAGTATAGCTGCTACAAGAGGGGGCATTTAGGTCATAGCATTAGCATGGGGCCTCAAACTGCGGAAGCACCCTATATCAATGCAAGTGAAACTCGCCCTCTAGAGCCTGGCATGATCCTTTGCGTGGAGGTTCCATGCTATATTCATGGGATGGGTGGCTTTAATATAGAAGATATGATTTTGATTACTGAGGATGACTGCGAGATATTAACCTATAGAACTCCACACTATCTTTAATATATTTTTGGGGCTCTTGACGGAAAATCTGCTGAGGGACTTATGCATAGGATAAGCAAATCTATTTACCTCTTTTAAAATCATAATCCAAACTGTATGCCACATATAGTTTGGATTATGATTTTGCTTCTACTGCGGCAATAAAAATTAGTAACAAATATAAGCATCACTGAATATAATAAAATTGATTTTTATGCCACTTAATAAACTTCTCCAAGTCTAAGTAAGAAACACCTATTGTCGCTGTATTTACATTCGGATGAAAATTTACTATGCCCTTACCAAGCAATTCCCTATCAATCAAAACTATTACACTTCTTTCAATATCATTTATTAGACCAAAGGGACTAACAGAACCTGGCTTAAGTCCTAAATATTTGTACAGTCTTTCCTGCGAGGCAAATGATAAATTAGTGCTTCCTATCTGTTTAGATAATAATTTTAAATCCATCTGTTTTGCTTCGTCTAAAACTGCAAGATAATGAACATCACCTCTTCTATTTCGTAAAAAAAGATTCTTGCAGTGCTGCCCTGGGATACATATATCTAATTTATTTGCTTCTTCAACAGTATTCACTGGTTTATGTTCATATCTAATATATTTAATTTCTAATAAACTTAGAATTTCATATATCTTCTGTTCATTTTCATTAATCATTTTTTTAATTCAACCCCAATTCAAACAATAATATGCAATATTAATCCGCCACATTCCATACTTAAATTATAGCCATAACCTTCAATAATGGAAGCATATAACTCTTTTCTCAGTTATGTATTTCACTAAAGGAACAGCCACTATCGCTTCCTTTACAGCACAACCAGAAACTTTCTCACTATACTAAAATGTAAAATAGCAAAAAGGGGACGATTAATATTTTTATCACTTCTAAAGTGCTTAAAAACGTTAACCGTCCCCGCTGACCCGCTGACATTTACAGCTTCTTACAGTTCAATACTTGCCATAATAGGAAAGTGATCTGAAGGGAAAGTTCTATCAAAACTATCCACAATTGAAGCTGTTTTATTAACTATTACATGATTATTGACAAATATATGATCTATTTCCTTTAATGATTTCCAAGGTATCTCATATTCAAAATTGTTAAAAGTTCCTATAGGCCCATAGTGTGGTACTTTGCCTATTTTAAATGCGTCCAATAGCTTGCTGCTAATCTCCTTGTAACATTCTTCCTCTGGATTTGAATTAAAATCTCCAACTAGTATAACCGGAACTCCTGAAAAATCTTTTTCAATCCACTTTATTATCATTTTTGAGGATTCTATTCTTGCTTCCTCGCTTCTGTGATCAAAGTGTGTATTTATAAATACAAATACCCTGTTATTTCTTTTATCCTTCAGCTTAACCCATGTGCATATACGGGGACAGTCCGAGTTCCAAGACTTTGAAGGTACTTCCGGGGTTAACGACAACCAGAAGGTTCCACCAGCTTCTTTATGAAATATGTCCTTCTTATAAAAAACTGGGCACGCTTCGTTAGAGCTGCTTCCTTCCTCACGTCCAACTCCTTCATAGTTATATCCCTCAAGTGCCTTTATATCAGATAGTTGATGATCCCGTACCTCTTGAAGTCCAAAAACCTCCCAGGAATAGTAGGTAAGCATTTTGAGAACATTATCTTTTCTATTCACCCAAGAGTGTCCTTTATCTAGAGGAGTATCATATCGAATGTTAAAGGATGCAATATTGTAATTTAGGTTATTCACAAAAACCACCCATTTCTTATTTATTTTTATAGATTGCTATAATAGCTAATCCTCGCTTTGTCTTCCATATACAAAATACAGCGCAATAGTTGACATGATCATTAAAATAACTGAGTACACCAAGGTAAGTGCTCTTGTGTCAGCCACTGCCTGAGCATCTGTACTATTTTTTATAACAACACCTAAGGGTTGAAACAATGGATGATACAAAAATACAGTTAAATCATAATCAGCTAATATGCCGTTAAAATTTAAGGCAAGCACTGCTAGTGTTGAAGGCAAAATAATTGGAAATAATACCTTCATAAATGTATAAAAGGAACTGGCTCCTAAATTTTTAGCAGCATCTTCAAGACTGCTGTCTATACTGAAAAAGGATGCCTTAACCATTCTAAGAGTAAAGGGGATACGAACTATTACATAAGCTAAAAGCAGCATCCATATAGTTCCTACTAAAACTGAGCCGCCTATCAATATCCTTGGTCTGTCAAAGGTAATAATTAATCCAATAGCAATCAGTGTAGAAGGTAAAATCCAAGGAATCAGCAAGGAATATTCCATTAAAGCTGTCCACTTATTTTTTACTTTATGCAATATACGAGCAGCAACCAAGGATAATATTACTACTAATACCGCAGCGGAAGCACCATAAACAATACTTACTAGGTATGGCTTTAATGCTGATTGACTTGAAAATGCACTTATATAATTTTTTAATGTAAACCTGCTGAGTGATAAAGTTGCATTGTTTATACTATAAGCATCTGTAAAAGAAAAAATAACAATTAACAATACTGGTATTATATATACGAAAAATAGTGCATAAGCAATAACGTGTATTAACACATTAACAATCTTGTTTTCAATTTTTTGCTTTTTGAATTCTGATTTTACTTTTGAAACGGACATGTAGTTTCCGCTTCTCTCAAATTTTATCATTACACTTAGTAAAAGGAAGGTGGCTAGTCCAAGGATCAATGCCAACAGCGCTGCTATATCCCTGGAGGTAGAGCTTTGCGAGAATGTTAATATCATGGGATTGATAGTTTGGAAGTCTACACCCCCAAGTATTAAAGGAGCTGATGTTGCACCCAAACCATTCAAGAATACAAGTATGGTAATGGCAAATATGGTTGGTTTTAAAACAGGCAATACCACTCTTCTTAGGATATAAAAGGTTGAAGCTCCCATGTTTCTTGCCGCCTCAATTGTTTGAAAATCTACCTTTCTTATCGCATTCGAAAGAAAAAGAACATGATTTGAGGTTACAGCAAAAGTCATTACAAAAAGTACTGCCCAATAGCCCTTGAACCAAGTTGTATTGAAGCTTGGTAAAACTTCTGCCATTATCTTTGTAATAAATCCTGTCTCTCCGTAAATAAACTTATAGCCAGATACCAACACAACTCCACCATATATTAGTGTGGTAAAATAACCTAATCTAAGTATTTTAGCGCCTTTAACTTCAAAATACTCTAAAACCAGAACTAGAAATATTCCAATAACATTAACAGTTATACTTAGGGAAATTGCTAATATAAAGCTATTATACAAACTTTTCATTGCCCTTTTAGACTGCACTAGTCTGTCTACTGAATCTAATGTCAGTTTTCCATCTCTAAAAAAAATCTCTTTAAGTATATTTAAATTAGGATATATTAAAAAGGCAATAATGAACCAGATTATAATAGCGTATATAACAAAGGTGGAAAAATTTAAAGATAAAAAATGTTTTTTGCTTCTTTTAGTATCCAAATCAAGTCCTCCTTTTAATATTGCAGTATATCATTAACATTTATAGTTAAATCAATCTTATCTCCTACTGAAAGCTGATTATCCATACCTTCCTTTTCAATAGTCTTTATTATTGATGATTCTCCAACTTTAATAGTGTACTTTGTATACAGTCCATAAAATTCTATGTCTGCTATTTCACCTTTTAATTTAGCCAAGTCACCTTTACCAGGCACGGCGGATATATGTGTTTTCTCAGTTCTTATATATGATTTTTTGTTAATATCCAGCTTTTTTAAACTTTGTCTATTTATTTCTTCAACAATTTGTGAATCTAGTTCATTGATATCTCCTATGAAATTGCATACAAACTCTGTTTTAGATTCATTATAAATTTCATAAGGTGTTCCTACCTGCTCGAGGACTCCTTTGTTAAAAACAGCAATTCTATCTGATAATGTAAGTGCTTCTTCCTGATCATGTGTTACGTAAATTGTAGTAATCTTAAACTTTTTTTGTAATCTTTTTAGTTCATTTCTTAATTGTATACGCAGCTTAGCATCCAGATTGGATAAAGGCTCATCCAAGGCTAAAATTCTTGGTTGTATAACCAGGGCTCTGGCAATTGCAACACGCTGCTGTTGTCCGCCAGACAGCTCTGAAACCTTTTTATATAACTGCTCGTCACTCAAATCAACCTTTTTAGCAATATCTTTTACCTTTTCATCGATTTCCTTTTTAGAATACTTTTTTACTCTCATTCCAAAAGCTATATTCTCATACACATTTAATGTAGGAAACAAGGCATAGCTTTGGAACACCATACTTACCTCTCTTTTTTCAATGGGCACAGTATTAACACTTTGTCCATTTACAAAGATCTCTCCTCCATCAGGATTGATAAAGCCTACCAGACTTCTTAATATGGTAGTTTTTCCGCATCCTGAGGGACCAAGGAATGTAAAAAACTCTCCTTCTTTAATTTCTAAATTCAAATTTTCTATAGCAGTAAAGTCTCCAAATTTAATTTTAATATCTTTGAATTTAATCATATTTATCCTCCCTGTTAACTACATTCATGTATGATATTTATGGATAAAATTAACACATTATGACTTAATAATAATTCCTTGTGGAGTGTTTACTGTTACGTATACAAATACTCCACAAGGAACTTTCAGTCAAATTATTTAAGTATTTGAAGTTCTATCTTCTCTGCCCATTTATCGATATTAGTAGCTACAAATCCCCAGTCAATATTTTGTACCTTTATTGAAGCATACAGTTCTTTTACAGCTGCTGATGCTTTTGCAATTGATTTTGTATTTGCTGGCATAGCATTAAATTTTTCAGCAAACTGACCTTGTATCTCGGCACTTCCAAACCAATCAACAAATCTCTTTGCTGTATCTAGCTTCTTAGTTCCATTAAGTATTGCTACTTGTTCAACAATCATAGGAACTCCAACTTCTGGTTTAGCTATTCCAACTTTTATGTTGTACTGTCCTTCTTTTGCTTTCAATACACCTGAAACTGCAGTACCTATAGGTGTCTTTTTACTTGCCATATTAGCAAAGAAATCCTGTCCATCTACAGCAGCTGTTCCATTATTGTAAAACTTTTTAATCTCGTCCCATCCTTCTTTGGATATTCCAAGATCACCATTAGCATCTTTATATCTTGTCAGGATTCCAGCTACAACAATTCTTGGAGTTACCTGAGCTAAAAGAGTAGGTGTTTCATATAAACCTTTGTATTCTGGTTTTTTCCATAAATCAGTCCAATCCTTTGGTGCAGTTTGCTCATTGTAAACTCCGGTATTATAAGAAAGCAATATAGCCTGTCTTACAAGCGCATGATAATAGCCTTCCTTGTCATTTAAACCAGCTTCTATTTCACTAGCCCAAGCTGGAACGTATTTTTGAAGCACGTTTTGTTTCTTTACTGTTTCATATAACATTGAATTCAATCCGAAAACAACGTCACCTACTGGGTTGTTTTTTTCCGCAATCAATCTGTTTGCAAGAGCAGCACCACCAGCGCCAACAATCTCAATATCGAAGCCAGCTTCTTTTGCTTTTGCTATCCACCAGTCTCCTCTTCCATCTGAATTAGAATTAGTATAAACAACTAATTTTTCATTTTTTACAGGAGCTGGAGTAGTTTCTGTAGTCTTTGGCGTTCCTGAAGTTTGAGAAGTTTTTTCTGCAGGCTTACTGCATCCAGTAATAGCTATAGTAGCTAGTAAACATCCGGCAATTAATTTTATTAATCTTTTTTTCATTTTGTCCCCTTCTTTCACTAATAATAATATAATAAATTTAAACTATTTTTCTAATGCAGTTGATTTGTTAACTGAACAAACCAAGCATTAAATGATTAAATCAACGCCTTTGGAAACGTTTCATCTTGAGATAAAAAATATATTGATCTTTTCCTTAAATCTATATCTCCCCCCATCTACTATATTTAACTTATATTTATTTTTTTAGTTCATTTGCTATGGAAACGTTTCATTAAGCTAATGATATCACTTTCTGACTATTTAATCAATATTTTTAATGAAGATTTTAGTATAATTTTCTAAAAGATTTTTTTAAAAACAGTACTCTAAGATAACAATATCTCCTTTTCCCTTTCCAGAATGGTAATACTATCCCCCTCCAGAAGCTTATAAGAAGTACCTTTCTTGTCTACTGAAATCTTAATCAATCTATTTCTGTAGCTAATCCTGAAGCTGTATTTTTCCCAATGATCAGGAATATAAGGGGCTATACTCAATTTATCATTATAAATTTTTACGCCTCCAAAGCCATTCACAAGACACATCCAGGTGCCAGCCATGTTAGCTGCATGTATACCGTCCTTTGAATTTCCATGGGTATTGTCCAAGTCCATTCTTGCAGTATTAATAAAATACTCATAGGCCTTATCATAATAGCCTATTTCACAGGCAGCTATGCTGAATATGCATGTGGATAAGGATGAATCATGGGTAGTCAGTTTTTCATAAAAATCATAATCCATTTTCTTTTGCTCTAAGCTAAATTTATGACTTAGCAATACCTCTGCCAGAACTAAATCAGCCTGCTTGCATACTTGATGTCTGTAAATAACCAATGGGTGATAGTGCATTAGCAGTGGATAGTTTTCCTTAGGAGTATTAGCAAAATCCCAGGGTTTTCTGTCTAAAAAACTATCATCCTGAGGATGAATTTTCAATTTCTCATTATAAGGAATATACATATTGCTGGCAGCCTTTTTCCAAAGCTCCATTTCTTCCTCTTTAAGCTCTAATTTTTCTACTAATTTATCATAGTATTCTTTTTCATTATCTCTCAGCCAAAGTACTACTTCATATGCATAGCTTAAATTTTCTCTAGCCAAAAGATTTGTGTAACAATTATTATTTACAAGCGCACTGTATTCATCAGGACCCGTAACCTCATTTATACAGAATTTATTATCTTTACTTTCAATAAACTCTCCCAAATCAGCAAAGAGTCTTGCAGTTTCAACCAATATTTCTGCTCCGAAGTTAATCAAAAAATCCCTGTCCTCAGTTGCCTCCATGTATCTTTTAACCGCAAAAGCTATATCTGCATTTATATGATATTGGGCCGTGCCTGCAGGATAATATGCAGAGCATTCTTCTCCATCTATAGTTCTCCAAGCATAAAGCGCTCCTTTTTTATGAGACATAACCCTTGCTCTATCTCTTGCCTTTGGTAAAATATTGTATCTATATTCCAGAAGCTTTCTGCTTATTTCAGGATTGGTATATAGAAAAAATGGCAGAATATATATTTCTGTATCCCAAAAATAGTGTCCTTCATAACCTTCTCCTGTTAAACCCTTTGCAGCAATATTTGTTTTTCCATCTCTTCCTGCAGACTGAAGAAGCTGAAACATATTAAATCTAATACCTTGCTGAAGACTATCGTCGCCTTCAATCTGGATATCCGTTCTGTACCAAAATTCATGTAGAAATTCTTTCTGTTCTTCTTTAAGCTTTTCAAAGCCGCAAAGCATTGCAGCACTAACCTCTGATTCAGCTTTAACTAAAACTTCCTCTTCCTTAAAGTCTTTAGATGTTGTATATGCTATATACTTGTCTAGTATTATACTCTTGTTTTTTTCAGCCTGAATATTGAATGCAACGCTAACTTTCAATTCATCTTCAATGCAGTCTATAGAATAGCTATCCGCTTTCAGCTGATGCTGCATTGCACAGGCTAATAAAAATCTTGTGTTTTTAGTTCTTTGAACCAATGCCCCAGAAGTATTTGCAAGTCTTTTATCCTCTACGGAAAGTACTCTTCCCTTGAAACCAGCGCCGACCCTTGGATCATTTTCTGTAGTTAAATTTGTTACCTCTCCATCCAAGGCTGAAACAATTTTTATGCTTCCGCTAAAATTTATTGGTGTAACCTCATATTGTATAGCTACTATGTGCTTTCGATTAAAGGATACCAATCTCTCTACGCTTATTCTAACTTCTTTTCCCTTAGGAGACTTCCAAATTATATTTCTCTTTAGTATACCTTCTTTGAAATCAAGACTTCTTTCATAGGCTAAAATTTCTCCACTTAACATGGAAAATTCCTCATCCTCAATGTATAGCTTAATGACTTTGCCGTCTGTAACATTAAGCATAGTTTGGCTCTTTTCAGCATATCCGTAAGCAATTTCACCATACTTTATTACTTCGCTGTCATAAAAACCATTTATATAAGTACCCTCAAGACCAGTACCTTTAGGTCCATCGTATCCTTCTTCAAAGTTTCCTCTTACCCCAAGATATCCATTACCCAAAGCAAACAGGGTTTCATTAACATAATTATCCTCAGGTTTAAACTCATTCTCAATTATGCACCACTGACAGGTTTTATTTTTTTGAACCATTACATCCCTTCCTTTCGCACGCCGTGGAAACGTTTCTACGAACTATATTAATAAAAGGCTTTATTTAAGCCTTTTACAGGACTGCCTCTCAATTAGTTTATGTTCTAAGACTACATTCTTTTCATCTACCTGCTGTTTGCTTATTAGCTTTACAAGCAAATGCATAGCCACAGCACCCATAGCATATCTTGGCTGAACAATAGTAGATATTGATGGATAAAAGAACTCTGCAGCTTCTACCCCGTCAAACCCCATGATAGAAATATCTTCTGGAATTCTTAGGCCCTTTTCGAGTATTGCTTTTGAAGCTCCTATCGCCATAATATCTGAAGCCACAAAAACAGCAGTTGGTATCCTATCTAATTCTAATATTTTCAACATATTAACATAGCCAGATATATAGTTATAATCGCCTTCATAAATCATATTATTATCAACAGCTATATTATTATCCTTTAGAGCCTCTTTATACCCTAATACTCTTGGTATTCCCGCATTTGGGTCATCAGCTTTCCCGGATATCATGCATATATTTCTATGTCCAAGCTTGCATAAATAATCTACGGCGTCATAAGCAGCCTTTTGATTGTCTATTGTTATGCTAGGAAAATTATTTTTATCACCATCAGCAGTTGCTATAAGCACAACAGGGATATCCATTTGTGTAAATTTATCTGCAGTATCCTCACTTACTGTATTACTAATAAAAAGAATACCATCTACCTTCTTCTCGCTTAGCATTCCTAATGCTTCTTTTTCTTTTTCGTGGTTTAAATCCGTATTGCAAAGTATTATATTGTATTGATATACATTAGCAGAATCCTCAATTCCTCTAACTACCTCTGGGAAAAAGGCACTGGTTATATCAGGCACTATGACTCCTATCGTGCTAGTGGATTTAATCTTTAAGCTTCTAGCTATAGCATTAGGTTCATAGTTCAACTCTTTCATAGCATTCAAAACTAATTGCTTAGTATCGCTATTAACAGAAGGGTGATTATTTAAAACCCTAGATGCTGTCCCAAGCCCTACACCTGCATATTTTGCTACATCCTTAAGACTTATGCTTTTGCTCATAAAATCACCTCTGTACAATTTGGAAACGTTTCATTCTGAATATATCATATCTTTAAATATTTATCAATCATAAATTACAATTTTTTCATTACTATTGTATATTTCAAATTATTATATTCGCACCAATATTTCCTTAGACAAGATTACATTTTAAAATAAGTATACTAATATACTTGTTTGTGAAAGCTAAATTAAAAGGATATTTTGAGGAGAGTGTATTCAAAATGAGTATAAACGATAGATTCACTCGCGGCTGGGTTGCTGGTACTCTTGGAGGGTTTATAGGTGGACTTTTAGGTTTTTTATCATATACTTTTGGTATTTCACAAATGCGTTTTACCGATTGGTCAGCAGTTTTGGTATTTGGACGTCCACAGCCATTTAGTTTAGCCGACCAAATATACGGACTAATTGTTACCGCCGGTTCGACGGGAGTTATAGGGATAGTATTCGCATTTCTCATTCCTGTGATTAATAAAGAAAACATATATTTTAAGGGATGGATTATTTTCCTCATTCCATGGTGGACACTCTACCTTGTAACAGCTTTAGCTAAAATAGAGGGTCTTATAAACCTTTCAGTTATGACTGCATTGTCTGATGGCATTGTAACGTCAATCACTGGATTAGTGGGTGTTTATTTTTATAGATTACTTGAACCGAAGTGAATATCTGCAGCAATGTTATACTAACATAAACTCTTTTATTTTTAAGTTATGCTGCGAAATAATTCCATTGCAAGTGCCACTGTGGAATGTTATGCCTGCAGTTCCATAGATTAAATAGTTTAAATTGTAGTTATTCGCAGATAATAATATTACAAATTAACAAACAATTCAAAACAAATATTATGAAGGAGGATTTTACTATGGCAAGCAGAAACAACAGAGTTTTAGTACCACAAGCTAAGGCAGGATTAGACAAATTTAAGATGGAAGCAGCTAGAGAAGTTGGTGTTAACTTAAAAGAAGGCTATAACGGAGATCTAACTTCTAGAGAAAATGGATCAGTAGGCGGACAAATGGTTAAGAAAATGGTTCAATCTTACGAACAAAATCTATAATTTAAATTACATAAAAGACTAGGCAAACGCCTAGTCTTTTATGTGCTATATCTTAAATTTATTTATTTGTTCCATCATTTCATTAGTCATTATAGCAAGCTGTTGAGCTGATGAAGCAACTTCCTCTGTTGATGCACTCATTTCTTCTGAGGATGCTGCTATTTCCTCGGAAGTTGAAGATACTTCCAGAGATATAGAAGAAACTTCTTCAACTTTTTCAATTATAGTGTTCTTTTCTTTATTTATTTTATCTGCAGAAACAGCAACATTATCTATTTGAGGTATTATTTCTTCCACTGAACTTATAATGCTTGTAAATGAACTGATTGCCTTATTAATAACCTTATTTTGATTATCAAGCCCGCTGCTCATTTCATCAGTGGTTTTTATCATAACTTCTGTGTTGTTTGATATATTTAATATCAGATTA
>JARDZI010000057.1 GCA_029240935.1 Clostridiales bacterium | reverse complement strand
CCAAATTATATCACTCCTTTTTTTCTAGAATTGGGTTCTGTCATACTGAGGGTAGAACTGTAAGAGAATTATAAGATTCGACCTTTCGCTCAGAATGTCAATGCATGCTGCAAGATTCAAATATCGGTGTAATTTTTTAGTTATGAGCAATATAAGGAGGGGCTTTTTAAGGATATTTTGATTTGTAGGATCGATATATTCGACTTTTCATTTTCCCACTCCTTTGGTTTTTGTGACCTTGGTGGTGGGTGCCCTACTATCTCCACTGCTTTTAAGGGCCCAGATATGAAAAGCAGTTTCATTGATCACCAATAATTTATATTTACATATATTACCAGTACATGATTAAAAAAAATAGTGGGTTAATATTTTTTATTCTGAATGAAGAACAAAAGGTTCATGCCTAAGATTCTTCACTGCGTTCAGAATGACACTGCCGCTGGCAGTGACTTTCATAACAATGACAGGATAGCAATTTTACAGTCTTTTTGCTGTTATACTAAATAAGTTTCTTTTTTCTTTGATTTTTTCTGAAGAATGTTCAATGTATGTATTTTCAATAAGTTTTTGCATATTATCCATTAGGCTTTTACCAAGCTTACTGTTATCTTTTTTTACCTTTTCATATGCACTATAAACTCTTGAATACCTATTCCCAATTCTATGAACATCAGATCCAATAAAATCACATATTCCATGTTTTATAAGAATATCTGCAGTCCTTTTGGCTTGTTTGTTAATTCCCCCTAAAATGTTTCCAGAGTTTATCTGAAAAAGACAACCTTCGCTTATAAGTTGATTTATACTTGAAGGTTTTTCTATAATGTATGAGTATCTTTCTGGATGGGCTATTATTGGTATAACACCTAGTAGCCTTAGTTCATATAATACATCTAGCGTAGTATTGTCAAGATTATCAAATGGAAGCTCTACTAGCATGTATCTTGTATTGTTTAGGGTGCCGATTATTCCTTCCTTATATAACATCAATGTGTAGTTACTTATAAATACCTCTTGACCAGGAAGTATCTCAATTTGGATGTCAGAATTGGATAGTGAAATCCAGTTCCTAATTTCATTAACATACTTTTTTACTTGCTTATAATCATTATCAAAATGTCCCCTATAATAATGTGGTGTAGCAAAAATGGTTTTAATGCCATCAGCTTGTACAACTTTTAACATTTCTATTGTAGTTTCAATAGTATCTGCTCCATCATCAATGCCTGGGAGTATGTGGCTGTGGATATCAATCATAATCTCTCCCTCTTTCAATAAGGAATATCCATAACCTGTTTATTTTTTTCTATATTGTGGTATTATGCCGATAACTGTAATGCCTAGTAGCTTATTTATGTCATTTTCCGTCTTAATTGTGTTGTCTAGGTATTCCTTTAAGAAAATTATTCCAAGTGATACCATTAAGCCTAGAAAGAAGGCTATGGCCATGTTTAACATTGGCCTTGGACTTACTGGATTTTGAGGATAGGTAGCTCGGTCCATTATCTGTACATTACCTGTTGGGAATATTCTCATGGCTTCGTCTATGAATGCTTCAGAAAGTGCATTAGCAGTATTCTTTGCATCCTCTCCCGATATACTTGTTGCAGTTATCTCCATTATCTGAGTATCTACCCTTGGAGTTATTGATACTTTACTCAGAACATCCTCTGTCCTTACATCTTGTCCAAGTTTTCTTGCTGCCTTTTCTGCAACTGATCTTGATTCTGCAATTGCTCCATAGGTTTTTGCAAGTTGCTGATACATAAGCACATCACTATACTCATATCCATATTCTTCTGCCTGCTTAGGAGAATTTCCTATTATTATTGTTGTACTTGCTTCATAGCTTGGTGTTAAAACATAATAGCTTACAACTCCACTTGCACCAACAGAAATAATTGTTATCAGTAATATTATCCATAACCCTTTCCTGATAATTTGGAATATCTCCCTTAAATCAAGTGTCATTTCCTGTTCCATTTCATATCCCCTTTCCAATTTCCTTTAGCTGAACTTTGGAGTATTAACTATTGTTTTTATTATTATAAGTATTTTGCGCATTGACGTAAAAGTACATATTTACTTATTATATTAGATAAAGTGTTGTTTATGTATGAAGTTTTATAGCTTTTTATGACTTATTAACTAGGCAATTATTATATTACCATATAATGTTAAATTATAAAAGGGGTAAATTTACATATTTTGTAATTATTTTTATTTCTACTCGTATATAATGTAAAGTTGTAGTAATTTCAATACTCTTGGTTAGAATAGTTACTGTCGTTATCTGTCAGTCATTTAAATTTGGCAGAACATATATTCGGATTTATAATTTTATTATGCTACATAATGGTGTAAACAGCTCAAAAAAATAAAATGAGGTGGTAAAATGCTATCATATTTAATCCCTGCATATATTGATGAATTAGGCAACTGCACAAAAACCAAGGATACAACAGGAGAACACATTATAAACAAAACAGTGAAATCAGTGTTAAAATCCATATGCGTTGAAAAAATGGTTGATTTAAGAATAGCGAAAAGAAGAGCAGAAAAAACTCTTGGTCAGAGCAATTTGATTCCAATATTTCTAGGAAGCAATGATGTATATATTCCTGTAAAAGTCAGAAAGCCAATTGTTATAAGAGACGGAGGATATGGATATGTTAACTTTGTTATGATTGAAAAAATAATGGACAAGCATATTATTTTAAAGGATAGAAGTAGTTTGGATTATATTGAAAGCAAAAGATGTTTATTGAAAAGATATAAAATGGCAAAGGCTTTAGTAGAAAATTTAAGTAAGAGATTAGGGGATGTGCAATATACGGATGAGAAGCTAAAGATTCCTGCAACTAGGGAGGATATTTTGTTTTTGATAAGTGAGATTGGTAGGTTGAAAATGTCTATTGAGAGGATTGTATAAGGGTTGGGTGAAGGCGGGCGAACACTGTTCGCCCCTACATTTTCATTCTGTTGTTAAAGTAAGCTTCTATCCAATTTCCTTCAGCCATTGCTTGGCTATTTCATCCTTTGGGTTGATTCTGGAAGCTAGTTCAAATGCATGCTTTGCTTCGTCTCTTTGTCCAAGGCTTAGATGACATACTCCAATGTTGCATATAACTCCAGAATCATCGGGCATTATTTTTAGTGCCTTTTTAAAGTATTCTAGTGCAGATTCAAAATCATTTAGTGCTGCTAGGTTCAGCCCTATTTCACTGTATACCTCAAGCCTTTCACCAAAGTTTAGCAGCTCATCAAGGAAATCTAATGCTTTATATGGATCTCCAATCTGTCTGTATGCAACTGCTGTGTAGTAAAGTCCATCAAGGCTTTGGGGATTGTTTTCTACAAATTTAATTAATATTTTAAGTGCGTCCTTCCCATTTCCTGCTTTCACCATATCCACAGCCCTGTCATAATTCTCAATAGCATTTATCCTTTCAAGGAGTTCACTAGCATTATCATGGATTTTGGGGTCATTTATACAATTTCTTAAGTATATCTTTGCCTTGTCAATATCCTTGTCTAAATAATATTCTCCAAGATAATAGTTTGGTTCTGCAAACTCTGGATATTCCCTAGAGAGGCTTTCAAGGCTTATTACTGTTTCTGCTCCTACAGAATCAAGCCCCACCTTTTCATATAGCTCCATTAAAAGATAGCATCTATTCATAGCAACTATTTTATCATTCTTTAAAGTGTTTAGTGTAGTAGCAAATATAACAGCTCTTTTTATGTCATTATCTTTGTATTTTTCAATGTTCATTATTATGTAGCTTTCTATTCCCTCAACTGACTTTAAAAATTCTATATAGCCCTTGTTATATTTAAATTCTGGATCACATGCAATTATATATATCATTCCATTTATGATTGCATCCCCTGGGACTCCATCTAATCCTTTTTGTGCAAAGCCAACAACGTCCTGGGGTAAAAGTGGATATTCACCCTTTTTAAGTACTGGACTTCCTTTAATATTCACAGTTAAATCTCTATTAGTTTCAATAAACACTGTTTTTTCTATTTCTCTTTTTAGATAAATTTCATAATTCATATGTGCACCTCTTTATATCAATCTTTAAGAATTTTTTCAAATACAATTATAATATTACCATAAAATTATACTTCTACAAAGTATGCTTTTTTTGGTTAGAGAAACGAGGTAAGTTCCTTCACTTCGTTAAGGATGACACTGCCATTGGTAGTGGTTTTCATAGCTATGACAAAAATCAAGGACACACACTTTTACCAAGCATGTATCCTTGCTTATTATTTATAGTATATCATCTGAATGTACAGCCATTATGGAATTTGGAGCTTCTTCCTCCTTAGAATTGTTTTTACTATAAGTTAGAGAGACTACCGTTGATAATGGGTTGTTTAGTATAGATATTTCTTCTCCAACCTCCAAGTCTCCTACAGTTATTCTGTGTTTATTACTAAGCTGGGAAATATCAACATATATATGTCTCGGAAGGTGGTTCGGAGTACATTCCACTTCAATCTGATTCACTTGTTGTTGTACTATGGTTCCGGAATTTTTATAGTATTCCTCACCCCTTAGAACAACAGGTACTTTAGTCTTAATTATTTGAGTATTGTTTATTCTTTGTAAATCCATGTGGGTAATCTTTCTTGTAAATGGATCCCTTTGTACTTCTTTTATTATTGCAACCTCACATTTTCCTGAAAGGTTAACATTAACTATTCCATGTTCTCCAGTGGTGTTTAACACCTTACCTAGCTCCATTTCACCGAATTCAACCAGCATGACGGGATTTTTCATTCCATAAAGTACTCCTGGTATTTTGCCACTACTTCTCAGTCTGTGGTTTTCTCCCTTTGATTCGTGACCTCTTATATTAGCATATAGCATATTTTCCATATTCATCCTCCTTAAATTATTATCCATATGAAGTTTTTCCCAAAATATAATTTTTTAAACATATTTTTATATTTTTTTTGGGAACCTAATAATAGTAATTATTTGAGGATGCTTTTCGTGTGAACACCGTTCGCCCCTACAGGGTAGGGGGCTAGATAATAGTTCAAAAAATGTACTATAAAAAAAACATTTTAATTATGCATTTTTATAAAATAATTATTGCATTTTATATATAATTATTCTATAATTAATTTGTTTTTATATATTGAGATAAACCTTGGAGCCTCAAGGGTTTCCTAGGGATGATTATAAGAAAGAGGGTGCATAGTAAATTGAATAAGCTAGATCAGAATCAAACTCCCATTTTTGATGCTCTAATGGAGTATCATAAAAGAGATACCATTCCCTATCACGTTCCAGGACATAAAAGGGGAGAAGGAATGGATAATAAATTTAAGGATTTTGTAGGAAATAACATTCTCTCAATTGACGTTACAGTATTTAAACTTGTGGACAGTCTTCATCATCCAACAAGTTCAATTAAGAAAGCAATGGAACTTGCTGCTGATGCATACGGTGCAGATATGTCATTTATATCAATACATGGTACCTCAGGTGCAATACAAGCAATGATACTTAGCGTTGTAAGTGAGGGAGATAAAATATTAGTACCTAGAAACGTGCATAAATCAATAACTGCTGGCATCATATTAAGTGGAGCTACTCCAGTATATATGGATCCCGAAATAGATAAAAATCTTGGGATTGCCCATGGTATTTCTGCAGATACAGTAGAAGAAACCTTAAAGGCTCATCCTGATGCAGCTGCTGTGCTTGTTATTAATCCGACCTATTATGGGGTTGCTTCAGACATTAGAAGGATTTCAGAAATTGTTCACAGCTATAACATCCCATTAATTGTGGATGAAGCACATGGTCCACATCTAGGTTTTAATGATAGACTTCCATGTTCTGCTATGCAAGCAGGTGCTGATATTTGTGCACAGAGTACCCACAAGATAATAGGTTCAATGACACAGAGTTCATTTTTACATGTACGTTCAGAGAGAATTGATATAAGACGTGTTCAACAGGTTATGAATTTACTTCAAACCACAAGCCCTCTTTACCCATTAATGGCATCCCTTGACGTAGCTAGAATGCAGATTGCTACTAAGGGAAAGGAATTACTCGACAAGGCAATTGACTTAGCAGAGTATGTAAGAACTGAGGTTAACAAAATACCTGGTTTATACTGCTTTGGCAAGGAAATTTTAGGTACACCTGGTTCCTTTGCATTTGATCCAACAAAGATTACAATTAACTCCAGGGGTCTCGGACTTACTGGATATGAGATGGAACAAACACTTGCTGAGGAATATCATATACAGTTTGAAATGTGTGATTTATATAATATACTTGCTGTAGGCTCATTTGGAGATACAAAGGAAAACCATGATAAATTATTAACTGCACTAAGGGAAATTAGTGCGAAACACTATGGCACAAAACCAGAAAAAAGAGAAATTCTTGATATGCCAGCAATTCCTGAACTTGCAATAACTCCAAGACAGGCATATTATAGTAAAAAGAAGAAATCTGTACCTTTAAGAGATAGCATTGGAATGGTTTCTGCTGAGTCACTTATGGCTTATCCTCCAGGTATAGCTGTTGTTAATCCTGGTGAGATTATAACTCAGGAAATAATAGACTATGTACAGGCTTTGAAGGATGCAAACTTAATGGTTCAGGGTACCGAAGACCCTGCAGTTGAAAATATTAAAATAATTTGCGTTGAATAAGATAGAAAAACATCCACCAGTTGGTGGATGTTTTTTTATCTTATTAATTGAATTCTATAATCAATATTTGTTTTCTCTACAATTTTTAAATGCTTCAAGTATTCCTCCTGTTTCATGTTTACTACACTTTCATACACCTTTATAATATTTTTTAGATGATCCATTTCATATGGGAGTTTAGTTAGTCCCATAAATACTTCATGGCCATTAAATCTAGCTGACATGTTTCTTTTTCTTTTTTGTGCTTCTTTTTTTAAATTATCATAAAAATTCCTGCCAGAGCCTACTAATCTCACTCTCTGAAAGTTTTTGATTAGAATTTCTTTGTAATATGTATAAAGCTCATTATATACTGAAGTATTAAATACAAAACCATCTGGGTTAAGTAATTGAAGTTTATTTATAAACACTTCTATGACTTTATTATTTTCTCTTTTTAGATCTGGTAGTTTATTTAAAATTGGTACCACTGTATCAACACCAAATTCTTTTGATGCCTTCATATTATCAATTGCCTTTTTTATTTGATTATAATCAGCTACTTGCTTTTCGATTTCCAATTCAGGAGTTATAGCACTTTTAAGGTCATTTATGCTCTTATCATCCATGATAACCTCTAGCTGATATCCCAATATGGAAAGTTCTTTTTTTAGTCTTATGTCAGAAATATATTCTCCATCATCAGTTAGGAATATTACTCCTTCTACATTCTTCTTCATTCTTCCCAGGAACTTCTTATTGTACACTATTTCTTTGTACCTTTTTCCATCATATTCAATTGGAAGGGAGATTCTAGAAATTTCTCCAGACTTTTTATATTTATCAGCCAGGTCCTTAAACTTTCCAACTGGAGTTGTAAAAACTTGCATATTAATCCTCCTATGTATATCTATAATTATTTATATTTAACATAATAATCTATATAATGTATTAAAACCTTCACGTGTAGTGACAGGCTTCCATGCCTGCTTCTGCCCGGATTCTGCAATGAGCAGAAGCAGGTCAGTCTGCCACTACATTTTACATGTGTAATTTCTTTAATGCAGCATATATAATAGAATATCTTAATTTTATATACAGTTGTGATGGGGTGAACACTGTTCGCCCCTACAGTATTGTAGGGTGCATAACAAGGATATTATACCATATTTTTCAATAACGCAACAAATTACAACATATTTAAGTTATACTTGCTTTACCTTATGTACACCATCAATACTTATTAAATCATCTACAAGTTTTTCTATTGGTATAATGTTTTTTAATTTTAGTGTAAGAAATATAATTACCTGCTCCTCATCATTGTCTGATATGTCGATTGTATCTATGGATATTTCCAATTCTCCAAATAGATTTCCTATTTTACCAATCATTCCTGGTGTATTTTTTGCAGCAATTTCTAGGTTAATGTACTTTTTCCCTCTGGTCATTTTATCCTCTAGGATTTTAAAACCTCTTAAGGATACATATATTAATATGGTTGCTGCTGTTGCTTCAATGTATAGTCCTGTTCCGGCAGCAACACCAATGCAGCCTACTACCCATATACTAGCCGCAGTAGTAAGTCCCTTTATATTTGCACCCTCTTTTAATATAGTTCCTGCTCCAAGAAAGCCTATGCCTGATATTACCTGGGCTCCAAGGCGCATTGGATCCATGTTGGTTAATCCACTAGTTCTAAAGTAGTTTATTGCAGTTATCTGGACAAGAGCTGCCCCAATACAAACGAGTATGTGGGTTCTAAGTCCAGCAGGTCTGCTTTTGTATTCCCTCTCAAAACCAACTATCCCTCCAAGTACTACAGATAATAGGAGTTTTATGAATACTTCTATATATAATGCCATTTAATCACCCCTTAGATTAGTTGAAATGTTTTATTACTATATATTTTGCATTGTAGTGGCAGGCTGACCTGCATCTGCCTGGGCTCTGCAAGGAGCAGACGTGAAAGCCTGCCACTACATTTTACATTTTACATGTGTAATTTCTTTAATCCAGCATATATAGTATAAGTAATATAACTAATATATGCAATATGTGGGCAAATTGTTCATAGGAATGTCTATTTTAAATCGTCAGAAATTTACATAGTGTTAAATAACTAATAATAAACCCCAAGTCCTGAATTTCTGAACTTGGGGTTCTTATTATATTTCCATTCCAGCTTTTATTGCTTTAATATTGATTTCTTGCATTTTTTCTGGCAGGATATCCTTTACTACCTGAGCCCAGTCCATGTTTTCAAGTTCAAGAGCTTTGATGAGTGCTCCTAACAGTACTATATTCTGGGTTTTTATATTTCCTAGCTTTTCTGCTGCCTCTGCTGCATTGATTATTTTTAGCTTTGATATTCTTTCTTCTAGTTTTTCTAATACATCCTCTGGATATGGCTCTTTACCAATAAGCACCGGCATTGAGTATATTTCATAATCATTTACTACAAGACTGCCACCATCCTTAAGATAGCTTATCCATCTTGGAGCCTCAACCTTTTCAAATGCCACAACAACATCTGCTTCTCCGAATCCAATAAGTGGTGAATATACTTTTTCTCCAAATCTCACCTGGGTTGTAACACTTCCACCCCTTTGTGCCATACCATGTACCTCAGACATTTTAACATCATATCCAAACCTTACAAGTCCCTCTGTAAGTATCTTTGATGCAAGAATAATGCCCTGTCCCCCTACTCCAACAAATAAAATACTCTTTGTCATATTACTCACCTACCTTTTCAATTGCATCAAATTTACAAACCTGTTTGCATAGCTCGCAGCCATTGCACATGCTTCTATCAATTGAAATCTGTCCATTTTTAAAGGATATTGCAGGACAGCCTATTCTTATACATGCCTTACATTTTTTACATTTATCCTGATGTATAAAGCTGTACATATGTGCTCTCTTTTTTTGTACTTCCTTTATTAGTGCACAGGGTTGCTTTGTAATTATTACAAATGGCTCAGTTGCATTATATGCTTCCTTAACTGCAGCTTCAGTTTCAGGCAGGTTGTATGGATCAACTATTCTCAGATTTTCTGACTTTATTCCAATAGCTCTAACAAGCTTTTCTATATCAATTACTTGGGCTATTTCGCCCATTAAGGTTTTTCCTGTTCCAGGATTTTCCTGGTGGCCTGTCATTGCTGTTATAGAATTGTCAAGGATTACAGCAACTATAGGGCTGTTATTATATACTGCATCAATTAACCCTGTGATTCCTGAGTGAAAGAAGGTTGAATCTCCAACGAATCCAAATATCTTGTTCTTCCTATTTCCCATTCTTGCAGCCTTTTCAAAGCCAATTGCAGCAGTGAAGCCTGCTCCCATACATATAACAGTATCACCTATATTTAAAGGTTCCACCATACCTAGTGTATAGCAGCCAATATCGCTTGTAGCTATTATGTCCTTATATTTTGATATTGCATAGAAAATTCCCCTGTGTGGACAACCTGGACATAATACTGGAGGTCTTGGCGGCACCTTTACATCCACATCATACATTTTTCTATCCTCTGTTTTTAGAATAGCTTTGCTTATTATATCAGGGTTTAACTCTCCACATATAGGAATAAGTTCCTTACCTGTGCATTTAATTCCCAGTGTTTTTACATAATTCTCAATGAAGGGATCATTTTCTTCTACTATATATAGTTCTTCAACCGTGGCTGCAAATTCCCTAATCATTTTGTCTGGAAGAGGATAGCTCATACCTATCTTTAGGAATGATGCTTCATCACCAAATACTTCCTTTGAATACTGATAGGATATTCCACTTGTAATTATTCCAATTTTTTTGTTTCCCCACTCTATCCTATTTAGTGGACAGTTATTTGAGTACTCCTGAAGCTTTTTCAATCTTTCTTCAACCTCTGGATGCTTTGCTCTTGAATTTGCCGGAGTCATTATATATTTTTTGTTATTTTTAGTATAAGGTCTAACTCCAACTTCAACCCTTTCACCCTGCTCAACAAGTCCCTTGCTGTGGTTGACTCTTGTAGTTGTTCTGAACAGTATTGGTGTATCAAATTTTTCACTTATTTCATATGCATATTTTACAAAGTCCTTACACTCTTGACTGTCTGAAGGTTCAACCATTGCAACCTTTGCATGAGGAGCATAAAATCTATTGTCCTGCTCATTTTGTGAGGAATGCATTCCTGGATCATCTGCTGTTACTATTATAAGTCCCCCGTTTACTCCCTCATATGCAATTGTAAAAAGTGGGTCTGCAGCTACGTTTAGTCCAACATGCTTCATTGTAGTAATTGCTCTTGCACCTGCAATTGATGCACCACAGGCTACCTCAGTTGCAACCTTTTCGTTTGTTGACCATTCTGAATAGATCTCTTTATAGTTTGCAATGTTTTCAAGTATTTCTGTGCTTGGCGTTCCTGGATATGCTGCTGCAACTGTACATCCAGCCTCATATGCCCCCCTGGCAATTGCTTCATTACCAGACATGATTTTTTTCATTTATATTCCCCCCAAATTGTGTTTTTAAGCTTTTTGTTAGTTATTTTATGCTTGCAGTTACACATCCCAGTGCAATTGAATATAATTTAGATTCCTGTGAATCTGCCCTTGAAACTAAAACTATTGGACATTTTGCTCCCATAACAATGCCTGCTGATTTTGCATTTGCAAAATAGGTTAGAGACTTTCCAAGAAGATTTCCCGACTCAATATTAGGAACCAATAATATGTCTGCTTCTCCTGCAACTGGACTTTCAATGCCCTTATGCTTTGCAGCTTCCATAGATATTGCATTATCCAAGGCCAGTGGTCCATCTATTATGCAATCTTTAATTTGTCCTCTTTGATTCATCTTTGATAATGCTGCAGCATCAAGTGTTGCCTGCATGTCAGGGTTTATAACCTCTACTGCTGCAAGTGGTACAACATTGATTGGTGATATTCCCATATTTTTAGCAACCTTTACTGCATTCTGTATAATCTGTATCTTTTGATTCAAATCCGGATAAGTAACCATACCTCCATCTGTTAAAAATATTAGCTTATGGTAGGTTGGAACGCTATAAATCATTACATGGCTTAGCAGGCTGTTGGTTCTTAGTCCTATTTCCTTATCAAGCACTGCCCTTAATAAATCAGCGGTTCCAAGTATTCCTTTCATTAGAAAATCTGCTTTTCCCTGAGACACTAGTGTTACTGCCATTCTTGCAGCCATTTTCAAGTCTTTTTCATCAATTAGTTCATAGTTATTCAAATCAATTGATATTTCTGAAGCAATTTTTTCGATTTTTTCTTTGTCCCCTACTAAAATTCCATCAATAAGTCCAAGCTTTCTTGCTGCCTCTACTGCCCTCAAAACCTCATCATCTTGAGCTGCTGCCACAGATAGCTTTATTTTTGGTCTTTGTTTTGCGATTAGGAGTAGTTCATCAAAATTTTTTATCATAATTTACCCCCTTTAGATAAATCAATTATTTAGTAGCTATTATTATGGAGTTCATTACTCTATGTTGATACATTATCCTTCTTGAAACAAGTATTTCTCCTTTGATTTATACTTTTATTTATATGACAATTCTATTTTAACAAATAACCAGACATTTTGAAACATTTGTATCAAAATATTTTTATTATGAATACTTTCTTGCATTTATACTTTAAAGTGTTAAATTTACATTGGTGAAGTACTTTTATGCTATCACTTCTAAGACTGACAAGGTTAGTGTCATTCTGGACACAGTGAATAAATTTTGGACTTAGATTCTTCACTGCGTTCAGAATGACAGGTGCATTGATGTACAATAAAAAGACAAAGCTGCAAATCTAATATAAGATTCACAGCCTTGTTGATTTTATACATCAAAGTACATGCTATATTCCTGTGGTGTTGGAACTGGTAAAACCTTTACAAGCTCCTTGTTTGTTTTATATTTAATCCAATTGTTTAAAAATGCTTTATCAAATACTCCACCCTTTTGAAGATACTCATTATCATTCTTCAATGCTTCTAGGGCTTCATCCAGTGATTTTGGAAGTCCCTTAATTTTATTTCTCTCTTCCTCTGGCAGGTCAAATACATTAACATCATATGGTCCAAAGCCTTCCTTTGTTGGATCTATTTTATTCATAATACCATCAATTCCTGCCATTAAAAGTGCAGAGTATGCAAGGTATGGATTGCTGGTTCCATCTGATGGTCTGAATTCAAATCTTTTGCTATCAGGGCTATTTGCATAGCCTGGTACCCTAATAACTGCACTTCTGTTTGCAGTTGCAAAGCATATGGAAACAGGTGCTTCAAATCCTGGTATTAATCTCTTATATGAGTTGGTGCTTGGATTAGTAAATGCAAGTAATGAGGGTGAGTGTTTTAGTATTCCTCCTATGAAATAAAGTGCATCCTGGCTTAAACCTGAATATCCATTCTCATCATAAAACAAATTTTTCCCATTTTTCTTTAGCATCATGTGAACATGCATTCCACTTCCTGCTTCTCCGAAAAGTGGCTTTGGCATGAATGTGGCAGTTTTCCCATGCATTATTGCTGTATTTTTGATTATGTACTTTGCAATTAATGTAGCATCTGCCATTTTTAGAAGTGAACCTAGCTCAACCTCAATTTCAAGCTGACCTGCTGCTCCAACCTCATGGTGATGATATTTAACAGGTACTCCCATCTCTTCAAGCTCTAAGCACATTTCAGATCTTAAATCATTAGTTATATCATATGGCAGAGCAGCATGATATCCTTTTTGAAAAGGAGTTTTGTAACCCTGATTGTTTTCCTTATTATTTGTATTCCAGGGTGCCTCATAGGAATCTATTGTAACCTCCTGATGATTTCCCTTTACCTCATAGCTAATATGGTCAAGCACATAGAACTCAAATTCAGGTCCTATAACAAAATCATCTGCTATTCCATTATCCTTTAAATAAGTCATTGCTTTTTCAGTAACAAATCTTGGATCTCCTTCGTATCTCTCAACCCTATCTCCAAGCTGATATATGTTTGCTATCATGCTAAGTGTTGGTATTACACAGTAGGGGTCTATACAAGCTGTTGACATGTCCGGAATAAACACCATATCACTTTTCTCAATTACTGCATATCCATAACTTGACCCATCAAAGCCTATTCCCTCATTAAATATTTTAGGGCTTAATCTTGTAACTGGAATAGAGAGGTGATTCCATTTTCCTGTAAGAGTAACTATTTTAAAGTCAATGACTTTTACATATTAAGTATAATTCTATTTTTTAGCAAAATCAACAATTATGAAAAATATTATTCATAATTAAAAGTATTTTCATAATATTTGATGTTTTTCATGCAAATATCAAAACATTATCTAATATTAACAATCATATATATATAAGAGCAGGTGATTTCCTTTTAGTAACTTGATATATTTTATTGAAATATGTATGAATTCCTGTTAAAATAATTTTATGGTCTTATATATTATTTAAATCTGCTAGGAGGGATTATTAATGCCGGAAAATATTAATGTAAATGTTAACCTTGGAAATCATATGGTTTCAGAGAAAAGTAGAACTGCTGCTGCACTTTTATGCTTCTTTTTAGGAGGCCTAGGTATTCATAGGTTTTATGTAGGAAAAGTAGGTACAGGTATACTTTGGTTATTAACAGCTGGATTATTCGGAATAGGAGCTTTAGTTGATTTCATAATTATACTATGCGGTTCCTTTAAGGATAAATATGGTAATGTTATAGAAAGATGGTAAACAAAAAAGGAGTGGGTTTCCACTCCTTTTTATATTCAAAAATTCTTTAGTTCTTCACCATTTTCTATGTTAATAAACTTCACTATTCCTTTTTCATAAATTGCAGCTGATGATATTCCATCTCCTTTAGGTACTCCAATACTACCTGGATTAATAAACAAAGTGTCACTGAAAACTTCATAGCTTCTTATATGGGTGTGACCTGTTACCATAATGTCTACCTTATAAATTCTAGCTATTTCTCTTAACTTCTCCTGGTTTACATCATGTCCATGCATTACCATAAACCTTATACCATCAATTTCATATATAACTGCTGGAGTATAAATTGGTAGCTTTAATACCATTAAATCAACCTCAGCATCACAGTTTCCCCTTGCTATTAGCATTGGTGTTTCATTTTTTGATATTGCCTCTGCAAGCCCCTGTGGGTCATATCCATCAAGTATTGGATTTCTTGGTCCATGATAAAGTATATCCCCTGCACAAAGTATCATATGGCAATCTCCAAGAGACATTAGTGCTTTCTTAAATTTATAAGGATATCCATGTAAATCGCTTATGATTCCTATTCTCATTTTATCATCCTCACTTGCAACTTGCTCATAACTATTATATTTTTATATTTACCAGCTTTAAAATACCTATCCTTTAAAACTCCTTCATGATCAAAGCCTAAATCCTCATATAGCTTTATTGCAATATGATTATCCTCTGCAACCTTGAGATATATAAGATGCATATTCATTTCTTCAAAAATGAATTGAATTGTTGCATTAAGGCCATCCTTTCCGTAGCCCTTACCCCTGAAGTTTTTATCATATATTACAATTCCCATTTCACAATTTCTATATTCCCATTTTATATTACTTAATATAATAAGACCTATTGATTTCCTATCCTCATTGTCAATTATAAACATTCTTTTACTATTATCATTGTCTCCTTCAAGCAAAAACGAATCTGCATCCCTTTTTGAAACAGGATATATTATATCCAAATGCTGATTAGACTCCCTGTCATTAAGCCATGCAGATAATAATCTCCCGTCCTCCAATTCTACAGCTCTTATATATGTTTTTTTCCCTTTTATCATATGTATCACAACTCCTTCATTATTATTATAACAAATATTTATGAGTTAGTTTATTATAATGTTTGAGAGAGGAGTTTTGATCTGATATCTGATGTGACAGCCACTCAGGTGTAGGGGCGAACAGTGTTCGCCCACTGTTGCACATCATTAATCAGAGAAAATCTTTAATTGCATGTACCCTCGGGAGAACACTGTCCTCCCCTACAATGTGATGCCCAGACTAACATTCATTACCCTACTGTCTTCACAAGGTTATTCACCATCATAGAATCACTTCAACTCCTTGGCGATATGTCTTATGGCTTTAAGAAATTTGCTTGCTTCTTCTCTTGTATTGAAAAATCCCGGGCTTACCCTTACTGCTCCTTGCTTTAATGTATCTGCCATCTTGTGGAACAAGCCAGCACAATGAAGCCCTCCTCTTGTGGCAATGTCATATCTCTTGTCAAGAATTTTTGCAACCTTCATGGAATGTATATCCCTTATATTAAATGATACTATTGGCACCCTTTCTTTCATTTCTTCACCCATTATTTTTACACCACCTATGCAGGATAGCCCCTCAATTAGAAACTCTGTAAGTCTATCCTCATGTTTTCTTATTCTATCAATCCCAACCTTTCTCACAAAGTTAACCCCTGCATTCAAACCCCAAATACCTACTGCATTTATAGTACCACTCTCATATCTAGTAGGAAAATCCTGTGGCTGTTCAATTTTTTCTGAAAGGGTTCCTGTACCTCCTTGAATTATATCATCAACTATTGCCCTTTCACCTATATACAGGAATCCAGTTCCCATTGGTCCATACAGTGACTTATGACCTGGAACTGCAAGCAGGTCTATATTCATTTTCTCCACATTTATTGGTAAAACACCTGCTCCCTGTGCAGCATCTATTAAAAGAAGTATGTTAGCCTCCCTACATATTCTACCTATTTCTTCAACAGGCATAATATTACCAAGAGCATTTGATGCAATACAAGTAGCCAGTATTTTTGTGTTTGGCTGTATACACTCTGTAAGTTTTTTAAAGGAAATTTCCCCTCTCATGTTCCCTTCCAGAATCGTTACTTCAACACCAGTTTTTGACAATTTCATAAGAGGTCTTATAATTGAATTGTGCTCATACACTGTTGTTATTACATGGTCACCTGGTTTCAATACTCCATGTATAGCCATGTTTAATGCATAGGTATCATTTAGTGTGAATATGAGCCTTTTAAAATCATTTATATTAAAAAAGTCAGCTATATTTTCCCTTGAATCCCTTATTTTCTGCCCTGCTATTCTAGATAGCTTATGTCCCCCCCTCCCAGGGTTTGCACTGCACTTTTCCATAAAATAAACCATATTCTTGACTACGGACTTGGGCTTAGGAAATGTTGTTGCAGCATTATCAAAATATATCATAAATACCCCCATACGTATTTTTAACAAATATTAACAATATATAATATTCAAGTTGACCTGTTTTTGCTAAAAAAAAGTCAATTTTGAATATATCAAAACTGACTTCTTGTATATAATATTATTTATATTCAATCTGTAGTGGCAGGCTTCCACTCCTGCTTTAGGAATTCTATTCTACTAGTGTAACATCAGAAATCCAGATACCCTAATGCAGAAGTAGATCTACCTGTCACTACAACTCGGTCAGGTGTAAGATCTTGTTATTCCTATACTTTACTGTTTTTCTTACTTATATATATATAAACTGGTATACCAAGCAAAGTAATTCCTATCCCATATAATGCATTAGCTGTGTTTGTAAGTAATGTACTTATTAGAATGTACATGCCTCCACCTATACCTAAAATTGGAATAAATGGATAGAGTGGAACCTTGTAGGGTCTTGCAAGGTCCTTGTGATTTTTTCTTAATATAAATACTCCTGAAATAGCCATTACAAAGAATATCCAAAGTACAAATACTGCAAGATCTGTCAGCTTATCTGCAGAACCTGTTAATGCATAAATTGCTGCAAGTATTGATTCAAATATTAATGCATTACCAGGTGTTCCGCTTCCCTT
>JARDZI010000056.1 GCA_029240935.1 Clostridiales bacterium | reverse complement strand
CTCTTATATTCCCCATATTCAATATTTCTTTATTCCTAGCTACGAGTATGATATCATGAAAGCCACAATCAATTACCTTGTCTAATATATGCTCAATGAGGGTTTTATCCTTGTAAGTCAGCAGCAATTTGCTTGAACCCATTCTATTACTAAATCCAGAAGCCATGATAATGGCATTTAACATCCAATCGCCACCTTCTAAATAGTTAAGCCTGTATATATTCTCTATTCTTCAGACTTCCATAAATAATCCTATCTATTAGCATACTTTTTCCATTTTCTATATTTATATAATGCATTAATTCTTTAGCTAGAATCTTCTGCTCATTAGTTTCAACTTTATTAATAAATAATATTTTCTCTCCAACAGAACCCTTAAACAATCCTTTAGAATGAAATATTAATGATATGATATTTTCAATGGATATTAACCCATCCTCAGCTGCATTCGTAATATTTAAAAACTCACTAACTCTATGAACATTATTTTCATTTATCTCTTTTCCTATAGCTTCTATACTAAGCACTCCAATTGTTTTAGTTGTATAATTACTGATAACTGGTTCTGTTTTATTCCATCCTTTTATTGGTTTACCCTTCGAACCATCTGCCTCAACTAATGTGTAGTCAAAGCAGGAGAACTTCTCATTTAAGGATTGAAGACTAATTCCCAATAGCTTTCCCTCATCATTTATAAAATCCCCATAAACATATATCCCTTTTTTATTACTACATTTTATTTCCACAAAACCTTCTAAGCCTATTGCTATATAATCATACTGCTTTTTTTCTGGAACAAATATTTTAGTTGTGGTAGTAACTAACAGCTTATATTCTTTTCGGAGTTCTTCTGCAAGTGTAAACATTAAAGATGTTTTTCCACCTGCACCAACAATTGAAACCAAATCCCAACTATTCAAATCTAAAAGTTTATTAAGCCTCATTTAAATCACCATTAACGTGTAAAATCAATTATCATTTTTCTAGCAACATTAAAGTATTCATCCAAATCAAATTTACTCTCATCTATTAGATATTGCATTGAAGCACCCATCATTAAAGATACAATAATAAAAGGGAGCATGTCTAAATATTTAGGATCTGTTTCACTGTATGATTTACTCTTTTGCAGCACTTCATTTATGTCAACACGCCACTCATCAAATGTCTTTCTAAATTTATCCCTCATTTCAGGATTTACTGTACCCTGAACCCAATAATCAAATTGAGCATAGTCAATCTTCTTATCATTAAGAATGACATCCTTTTTTTCTTCAAAAAGGCCACTTAAGTTTTCCTCAAATGATTTATTCTTTAAGTCTACAGATTCAGTTCTCTTTTTTGAAAATCTCTCCTGAATCTCATCCAAAAGTGCAATTAACAACTCATTTTTAGTTGGATAATAGTAATGCAAATTAGATTGACTCATACCTGCTTCCTTTGCGATTAAGTGCATTCTGGTTCCACTTATTTTTTCCTTGGCAATGGTCTCTAGAGTCGCCTCTAAAATCTTTTCATTAATATCCTTGGACATAAGAAACCTCTTCTCTTATTAAAAATTCAGGTGCTATTATCTTAACACCTTATATAAATCATACATCAATCTTTATTAATTAGTCAATCGAAGTATGTTAAATCTGATGGGATAAAATATTTTATCCCATCAGTGAATATAAGAAATTAGAAACGTTTCCAGACATCGGCTGCATGCTCACGACCCTTTGTCATTATTTCTTCTTCATCAATGTTTACTAGTTTTCTACCTTCCATAATAACCTTACCATTTATTATGGTAGTATCCACGTTACGTCCAATTATTCCAAATACCATATGACTGTTAATATTATTTTCATTAATTGGTGTTGGTGGATTGTAATCTACAAGTATAATATCTGCAAGTGCACCTTCTTTTAGTATACCTGTTTGACCCTTAATAAATCTTTCAGTTATCTCTCTATTGTTTTCAAAAAGCATTGCTGGGACTTCACCCCATGCCACCTTTGAATCATTATTCACCAATTTTTGAACAGCATTAGCAACCTTATAAGACTCCATCATATCGTTTGTGTATGCATCTGTTCCAAGTCCAAGTAAAATACCTTTTTTAAACATTTTAAGAATTGGTGAGGTTCCAACTGCATTCCCCATATTAGATTCGGGATTATGAACAACTATTGTATTCTTTTCTTTAAGCATATCCATTTCCCTATCAGATATATGAACACAATGTACAGCTATTGTTTTATCTGAGAGCACTCCTGCATCGTACCATCTTTCAATAACTCCCTTGCCATATTTAGACTTAGAGTCTTCCACATCCTCCATGCCCTCAGCACAATGAACATGGAAACCAGTGTTTAGACCTGAAATGGCATTTAGACATTTGTCTAGGGTTTTATCAGAAATTGTCATGGATGCATGAAGTCCAA
The DNA here is from genome assembly GCA_029240935.1 of Clostridiales bacterium. Taxonomy (GTDB): domain Bacteria; phylum Bacillota; class Clostridia; order Clostridiales; family Caloramatoraceae; genus JARDZI01. The sequence goes on along the minus strand of JARDZI010000056.1, from coordinate 16,934 downwards.
ACATACCCTTCATCATATCATCATTCTTAGAATTACAGTATTTTATAAACTCTGCATTTTCTGCAATTCCTTCCTCAGCAATTTTTTCTCCGTCTCTGTCTGAAGTTTCATAGCATAAGTTGCTTCTTATTCCTATATGCTCTGCTGCCTCTGCAATTTTGAATAAACTTCCCTTAATTGCATATGGGCTTGCATGATGATCAAAAGCAGTTGTAACTCCATTTTTAATCTCATCGATCATTGGCATAATTGCACTATAGTAAACATCCTCTAAGGTTAACACTTTATCAAGACGCCACCACAAACCCTTTAATATATCAGTAAAATTCATTGCTGGAGGACTGTCGTTGGCCATCCCCCTTGCAAAGGTACTATAATAATGCATGTGAGTATTAATGAATCCAGGCATAATAATCTTTCCCTTAGCATCAATAAACCTTGCTGTATTGTATTTAACCCTAAGTTCATTTGTCGAACCAACTTCAACAATTTTATTTCCATCTACAGCAACACATCCATTGTCTATAATTGGTCTAGAATTGTCTCTTGTTATGACTTTACCATTTCCAATAAGTAACATTCTATTCCCTCCTAATTTAAATATATTTAGAATATGTATAAAAATTTTTATTATACCCTATGCAACTGTAGGGGCGAACAGTGTTCGCCCGTTTCTACAAATTGCTAGTATACTCGGGCGAACACTGTTCACCCCTACATTTTAGGTTTATTTTCCTTACAGTGTCTTTATTATTATTACAACATATAGCTGTATTTATCTACACAACTCTTAATCATTGCTGCCATTTGCTTTGAAACAACACCTGCTTCACCAATTGTATAACTAACTATGCTTCCATCTTCAGTTCTTACCTTACACAAACCTTTTGCATTGTCTAAAACAAGGAAGCCTTTATTTGTGCTATCCTCAAAGTCTTCTTCAGACCAGAAAACTGTTACTTTTTCCTTATATGGTTTTCCAGTAGGACAGAAAACAGCACAGTTGCCGCATTCATTACACATACCATCTAAATGAATTATCTGGTGTTTTGAACTAAAATCACCATCTACAATAATTACTACATTAGCCCTATTAGGACAAACATCAACACAAAGTTCGCAAATAGTATCACAGCTTAGGCATCTTCCTGCTTCTTTTTCAACATAGGAAGGTTCCTTTAACAGACCTTTTCTGCTATACAATATACTCTCATCCATTGCTACTGGCTTTTTCTCAAAATCTGCATTTAAGCCTTCCTTTGCTAGTATATCCTTTGCAACAGCCTTTCCATCAGCTATTCCCTTAACTATGGTTGCTGGACCCTTTTTAACATCTCCTGCAACATATACATTTGCTACATTAGTTTCACATGCCGCACCAACCTTTGGGAAGCCCTTGGAATCTAATTCTATTCCATTGTTTTTAAGTAAATCAGAGTCTACATGCTCTCCAACAGCAAGTATAACTGTATCTGCATTTAACTGTACTGTATTTCCAGTAGCAATAGGACTTCTTCTTCCTGATGAATCCCTGTCTCCTAGTTTCATTTCATCACAAACAAGTTTTCCGTCTTTAATAGCCTTTGGAGCTAGTAACTCTCTAAATGATATTCCTTCACTAACTGCAAGTTCAATTTCCTCATGATCTGCAGGCATATATTTCTTTGTTCTTCTATATACAATTGATACAGATTCAACTCCTGCTACTCTCTTTGCAGCTCTTGCAGCATCCATTGCTACATTTCCACCACCGATAATACAAACATGCTTTCCTAATGAAACATTACCCTTATTTGCTTTATAATTTTCAAGGAATGCAATAGCATTTATTGATTTATCCGTACCCTCTTCAAGCTTAAGCTGTCCTGGCTTCCATGCACCTATAGCTAAAACAACATAATCATATTCCTTCTTTAATTCTTCTACATTAATATTGCCATCTATACCAAATTTAAAATTAACTCCCTGTGCCTTAACCAGTTCAAAATCCTTTTGTATCATTTCAGAAGAAATTCTAAACTCTGGGATAACATATTCAACAGTGCCATAAGCTCTGTCTTTTTTATCCATTACTGTTACATCAACACCATTTCTTCTTAAGAATAGTGCTGCTGCAAGTCCTGCAGGACCAGCTCCAATAACTGCAGCTTTTTTAGAACTTATAATTTTACTTATGTTTATTTCTGAAACATATTTATCCTGAGCATTAACAACTGCCAGCTTTTTCATATTTCTTATTAACACAGATTCATCATAATCCAGCCTTGTACATTTAAATTGACACTCGTGATTACATATTGAACCTGTAATTGCAGGTGAAGCATTATCATTAACAATTACATCAAAAGCTTCATCATATTTTTTCTGACCAACTAATGCAACATATTGAGGAATTTGTTGGTTTATAGGACATCCTATAGTACAAGGTGCAATTGCACAATCATAAAGAGGAAGTTCCCTAGATAGTTTTCTACTACCAACTGGTCTTAATTCCTTAACATGATATTTATCAGTTAATGCCTCATTAGCTAGGTTTTGCAACATTTCTATATTAAGACCAGAAAATGCGCCATTAAGCACTGGTTCAATTTTTTTAGCCATTTGAGTTATTCTCTCATATCCACCTGGTTTTAAAATCGTTGTAGCAAAGGTTATTGGTTGAATACCTGTTGCTAAAATTCTTTCAACATTAAAGAAATCAGCACCTCCTGAGTATGAAATTTGTATATCCCCATTAAAGTCCTTTGCCAATTTACTTGCCAAAGTAATTGAAAGTGGGAAAAGTGAACGTCCTGACATATACATTTCTTCACCTGGTAATTCATTGTTTAAAACCTTTGCAGGCAATGTATTTGTCAATTTAACTCCTATTTCTAGATTATTCTCACTTGCAACACCCTTTAATCTTTTTAACATTTCTATAGCATCACCATACTGAAGATCATGAATAAAATGATGTGGATTAAGTGTGATATAATCATAACCCATCCTATCAAAAGTATCTCTAACAAATTTCTCACCAAGAAGAGTAGGATTCATTTTTATGAAGGTGTGCAGGTGTTTTTCTTTAAGCAGGTAATTGGAGATTCTCTCAATTTCCTGAGGAGGACACCCGTGAAGTGTTGATAAAGTAATGGAAGAACATACAACTGGAGATATTTTCTCTAAATCCTCTTCATTGAAATGCTTAAATATGTTCATATTTGCCCTAAGTACTGACATGCATTCCTTCCATATCTTTGTATTGGACGCATTTCTCATTCCCTCTATATAGGCATCTATTTTAGGAGACATTATGCCGGCTAAATCATAGCCAACACTCATGTTAAACATAAAGTCTCTATCTAGGTTTAAATTAAGTTCTCTCATTAATACATGCATTAAGAACCATGCTTTCAAATATTCATCAAAAGCATCAGGTACTCTAAGCTCAGTTGACCACTCAACATTATAGCATTCATCCTCAGCTAGTATACATGGTTTTGATACAGGCAAATCTTCCCCGTCAATAATCTGTACAGTTTTTAATTCTATAAAACGAGATCCAGTTAAATAGGCTGCAACTATGTTCTGAGCTAATTGTGAATTTGGTCCTGCAGCTGGTCCAAGTGGTGAGGAAAGCTTTTCCCCAAACATTTCAATTGAATTACCAGTTTTGTTGTTATAGATTTTGTCTTCATGTATACCGAAAATTGATTTTTTTTCTTTTAATTCCTTAGTAACCCAAAGAAGCATTTTATCAAATGGAATAAGTCTCATTTTGTCACTCATTTTTCATCCTCCTTAAACTAAATATAATGCAATTTGAAGTGCCCCAAACTTACTTCAGGACACTTCCTATTAGTGTTTCTCATATTCTTTAATCTACAATATAATTATACTGGATTTATATTGCAGTAGCAGGTTCCCATTTCTGCCTATAATTTTGTAATGGGCAGGCGTGGAAACCTGCCACTACATATTAATTGCAAATTCCTAAAAAAGCCTAATTTATTTTCCTAAAAATCTTTCTGAGTGTGCTTGTAAAAGTGCTTCAAATGTCTTAGCAGGATTTTTTACCTTGCTTAAATATATCATTGCAGCGATTACATATGGTTTATATCCAGCTTCCTTGTATAGAGGATCACGATATCTATCAAATACTGATGCAGCAACTTCCCCTGCTTCACAGCTAACTCCTGTAATATCTGCAGGTAAGCAATGCATATAAAGTGCTTTGCCTTCCTTAGTAAGCTTCATCATTTCTTCTGTACATTCCCAATCCTTATGCTTTGCATTTTCAGCAAGAAGCTCTTTTTCAAGAACCTTTATTTCATCAAATTTACCTTCTCCATATAGGTTAGTTCTCTTCTCCATTGCAGCAAATGATGCCCAGCTCTTTGGATAAACAATGTCAGCATCCTTAAATGCTTCTGCCATTGAGTTGGATTTAGTAAACTTTCCGCCGCTTGCTTCAGCGTTTTTCCTTGCTACTTCTTCAACTTCAGGCATTAAATCATAACCTTCTGGATGAGCAAGTGAAACCTCCATGCCATATCTTGTCATAAGACCGATTATTCCCTGTGGTACTGAAAGTGGCTTACCATAGGAAGGTGAATATGCCCAAGTCATTGCAATTTTCTTTCCCTTAAGATTCTCAATTCCACCAAAGTGATTTATTATGTGAGCCATATCAGCCATACTCTGAGTTGGATGATCCACATCACACTGAAGGTTTACTAATGTTGGACGTTGCTCTAAAACTCCGTCCTCGTGGCCTGTCTGAACTGCTTCAGATACTTCCTTCATGTATGCATGTCCCTTACCAATAAACATGTCGTCTCTTATACCTATTACATCAGCCATAAAAGAAATCATATTTGCTGTTTCACGTACAGTTTCTCCATGTGCAACCTGTGATTTTCCTTCATCTAGATCTTGAACTTCAAGTCCAAGCAAGTTACATGCACTTGCAAAGCTAAATCTTGTTCTTGTTGAGTTATCTCTGAATAATGAAATTCCAAGACCACTGTCAAATATACGTGTTGAAATGTTTTCTTCTCTCATCTTGCGCAATATATCTGCAACCGCAAATACTGACTTTAGCTCCTCATCTGTCTTGTCCCATGTCCAGAAAAAGTCGTTTTTGTACATGTTTTTGTGGTCTAGTTTGCTTAATTTTTCAATAAGATTTTTAATTTCACTCATGGTTTCATCTCCTTGAATTTTATTTATTTTTAATTTTAATTTATAAACTTAGTTTTATAGTATTTGGGTATATAAGCATATCGTTACTGAAAATTTGCGATTAGTATATTTTTAACATTTACTATTATATAGTGCTAAATATAATGTTTAAAAATTAGATTGATTAGTTAATCAAATTATAATATATGAAAAATACTTTGTCAATATAAAAAGATTATGTTAGGAGCTGCATTTTGCAGCTCCATTTTTTATTTTTCAAGAGATTTCTTAACAGCACGGAAAATCTTCTGATATCCTGTGCAGCGGCATAAATGACCAGAAATTTCTCTTTTTATTTCTTCATCACTATATTTCTTACCACTTTCCACTAAGGCAGTTGTTGTAAGCACTAATCCAGGTGTACAGAATCCACATTGAACTGCACCTTCATCAATATATGCCTGTTGTACTTTTGATAACTTACCATTCTTTGAAACTCCTTCGATGGTAGTAATCTTCTTTCCATCAGCCCAAACTGCTAGATAAATACAAGTATTAACAGCAGTTCCATCTATTAAAACAGTACAAGCTCCACATTCACCAACAGAACAACCGCATTTAACTCCTGTAAAGCCAAGTCGATCCCTTAACACCTCAAGTAGGGCGTCTTTAACATCTACTTCAATGGAGTAGGTTTTATCGTTAACAATCATATTTATCTTTTTCATGTTTGCTTCACTCATTCCCATTACCTCCAGCTCTTTTAATTGCTTCCTTTATTGCCCTTTGTGTTAATACATCAATAAGATGTTCTCTATAAGCCTTTGACCCACGCCATGAATCCCTTGCTTTTGAAGCTTTTAGAGCATACTGACCTATATTCTTTATTGTTTCTTCTGAGACTTCTTTATTTATTGCATAGCTTTCTGCTTCACTGCATCTAATTGGTGTTGGAGCGGCTACTCCAAGTGCAATTCTAATATCACTGAATTTACCTGCTTCAACTTTACATACAACAGCAACACTAAGCATTGCAATGTCCATTGCTTTTCTATTACAATATTTAATGTAATTTCCCTTCAATTGATTATAGTTTTCCTTAGTGATAATTATTGATTCTAATATTTCGCTAGGCTGAAGCCTTACTCTTCCTGGACCCTCATAAAATTCTGTAATAGGAATAATTCTCTCTCCATTAACACTTTTCAATTTTAATAAAGCATTCAGAGCAAACAGTGTTGGAGCACTATCAGCAGAAACAGCTCCATTACTAATGTTTCCACCAACTGTAGCCATGTTTCTTACCTGTGGTCCTCCCATGGAAACCGCTGCTTCGCTTAGTACAAATATATTCTTATTTATAATCTCACTATGAAATAATTGTGAGAAACTTGCCATAGCACCTATTGATATGGATCCATCCTCTAGCATTTTTATTTCATCCATACCCTTAATATTTCTTAAGCTTAGAAGTTCTGCTCCTTCCATCTCTCCATGGCGTAATTTAATAAGCACATCTGTACCACCAGCTATTATTTTTAAATTGGGATTACTATTATACATTTCTACTGCTTCATCTATTGTTTTAGGTTCTAATACATTTCCAATATCAAACATTTCAATACCTCCTCTACAGTAATCCTGCTTCCTTAAATTTTTCAAATACTGTTTGTGGATTCATAGGTATCCTATTAATTTCAACACCTGTTGCATCTAAAACAGCGTTTCTAATTGCAGGTGCAGGAGAAACAACCGGGTTTTCGCCTAGGGACTTTTGTCCAAAGGATGCTGCGGCATCATAGGTTTCAACAAATCCAACTCCAATGTCAGGTGTATCAAGAATGGTTTGGAGCTTATAGTCAAGAAGGTTATTATTTAATGGCTTCCCTGTTTTCTTATCAAACAACATTTGTTCTGATAGGGCATAACCTAATGCCATACTAACTCCTCCATGTACCTGTCCTTCAGCTAGTTTTGGATTAATTATAGTACCAGAATCATGTACATTATATATTTCCAATATTTCAATTTGACCGGTTTGCATATCAACCTCTACCTCAACAAAGGTAACTCCATAGGCTACTGCATTAGTCCTGACATTAGCTGAAACATCACTGGTAATTGGAGCTGCATTTACCCTGTCATAATAGGATTCCATTGCAACCTCTTCTAATGAACATATAATTCTTCCAAGTTTCTTCTCAACTATTTGAGCGTTAACTATATCCAATTCATCAATACTTAACCCTATCTTCTTACTAGCGAAGGTAAGAACCTTTTCCCTAACCTCAACAGCAGCTTTCTTAACAGCAGCTCCTGTTACAAAGGATTGTCTAGATGCATAGGAGCCAGTATCAAATGGTGTTATATCAGTATCCTGGGTTGATATAACATGAACCATATTAAATGGCAATCCAAGAACCTCTGCAACCATTTGACCAAATGCGGTATCACTTCCCTGACCAATTTCAGTTGCGCCTATTTGAAGCTGAACAGAACCGTCCTGATTCATTACAATTCTTGCTCCCGCAATCTCTAGTGCAACAGGATAGGTACCTGACAAGTAGCTAAAGCATGCCATTCCAATACCTCTTCTTTTTTCACCAGTCTGATTCTTATAAAGCTTCTTCTTTTCGTCCCAGTTGATCATTTTTTTACCCATTTCAACACATTCAGGTAATCCAAAGGAACGAACCACATTTTTGGAAAGTGGCTCCACATATCCTTCACTTATAAAGTTCTGTTTTCTAAACTCTATTGGATCCATATTAAGCTTACGTGCAACATCCTCTAAATGACATTCAAGTGCATATGCCATTTGTGGAGCTCCATAACCTCTCATTGCACCTGCAGTTGGGAGGTTTGTATATACTGTTTTAGGATCAAACTTAATTGATTTAAAGTCATAAACATATCTAAACTTACCACCTGAGCTCATAGTAACTGAATGTCCATGGGAAGCATATGCTCCATTATTTACAATATCCCCAATATATATACCCATCAACTTTCCTTCCTTTGAAACCGCCGTCTTAAGATGAATTTTCATTGCATGACGGGTTCTTGTGTCAATAAAGGTTTCTTCTCTTGTTAATGTATATCTTACTGGTCTCCCATTTACTGCCAAGGACATTGCTGCAGTTAATGGTTCAATAATTACATCCTGTTTATTTCCAAACCCACCACCAATATATGGCTTTATAACTTTGATTTTACCCCATGGTAAACCAAGAGCTTGCCCAACTATTCTTCGGGCTATATGTGGAATTTGTGTAGAACTAACAACTACAATGCGGTCCTCTGAGTCTACATATGCATATGCTGTCTGGTTTTCCATTTGACAATGTTGAACCATACTGGTTTCATATACTCCCTCAAATACATGATCAGCCTTTTCAAGCTCTGCTTTAATGTCACCAACCTCTGTACCAAAGGAGCTTAATATATTATTGGGTCTCTCATCATGAATTACAGGTGCACCTGGCTTTATTGCTTCCTCCGGCTCTAACACAAATGGTAGAACCTCATATTCAACCTCTATTAATTTTAATGCTTTTTCAGCAGTTAGGGTATCTACAGCAACAACAGCTGCAACTGAGTCGCCAACAAAACGTGCCTTATCAGTTAACATAAGTCTATCTTCAATATCTCTATGACTAGGATCTAATGACCAAGGATGTCCTGCTGTGGGAAATTGGATCCCTGGCAGGTCCTTGTGGGTAATAACAGCTTCAACACCAGGTAAGGCTTTTGCCTTACTCACATCAATATTCTTGATAATCGCATGGGCATAGGGGCTTCTTAAAACCTTTCCCACTAGCATATCTCTTTCAAAAAAATCATCAGTATACTTAGCCTTGCCAGTAACCTTTGCAACTGCATCCACTCTATTAACGCTTTCACCTATTATATTGTGTGCCATTTATATCCCTCCCAAAATACTTCTATACTTCATTATGAAGTATGTGTACATCATTTTGAATTTTATTTTTAATTGCTAGTAAAACTTTTTCACAGGTAGCAGGAAGATCATAAATCCTTACTCCTATTGCATCATATATTGCATTTATTATTGCAGGAGCCGTTGGAATCATTGCTGGTTCACCAAGGCCCTTTGCTCCATATGGTCCAGATTCTTCATCCTCTTCTACAAAAACTGTTCTAATATTGGGCATATCCATACTCGTTGGTATTATATAATCAGAAAAGTTTTTATTTTTTATAGTTCCATTATTAAGCTCTACTTCTTCCATAATTGCATATCCAATACCCATGGCGGTTCCACCTTGTGCCTGTCCCTCTGCTAATACTGGATTAATAACCTTTCCAGCATCGTTTAGAGCAACTATATCAATGATATTAACCTTCCCTGTTTCATCATCTACTTCCACAGTAACTCTTTGGGCTCCAAAGCTATATGGCCAATATGGGTTACCCTGTCCTGTCTCCAAATCCACCTGGGAGGTTGTGGCCTTGAAATATCCATTTACCCTAGTTTCAATTTTATTATCAATCATTGCCTTATATAGTTCAGGCAAGCTAGAGTCCTCAATTTTAAGCTTGTTATCCTCATTAATTGCAAGCTCCATGTTATCCCTTAGCATTTTACAAGTAACTAGAACTGCATTTCCTGTATTATAGGTTTGCCTGCTTGCTGCGGCTGTTCCTGAATCTCTCATTAGACTTGTACTGTTATTCTTTATTGTAACAAGCTCTTTACTTATGCCTAATGTCTCCACAGCTATCTGCCACATTATGCTAATGCCACCCTGTCCAACATCGGCAACTCCAACATATACAGTTATTTTACCATCACAACTAAGCTCTGCAGTAGCCCTGGACTCATCAGGAAATCCGTTGCCATAGCCAGTTCCATAAAATATCGTAGAATAACCTGTTCCTCTTTTTTTCATATCTCTCCCCCCCTTTACAGCTCAATTCCATCTATTTCAGCAATTTTTTCAATACACTTCTTTATTCCCACACTTGAGGATAAACATTGTCCTGTTGCAGTAATGCTCCCAACCTCAAAGGCATTTAAATATCTGAATTTAAGGGGATGTATTCCAAGCATTTCAGCCAATATATCCATCTGACTTTCTGATCCTATTGGGACCTGAGCAGCTCCAAAGCCTCTCATAGCTCCACTATAGGGATTATTAGTATAAACAGCCAGTGCTTGTATATCAACATTTGGAATAATGTATGGTCCTGTTGCATGGACTGCTGATTTTCTTAATATATTCATTCCCCAGGAAGCATAAGCCCCAGAATCACCATAAATTCTTACTTTCAAAGCACATAGCTTTCCGTCAGCTCTTACTCCTGTCTTATAATGCATTTTTAGTGGGTGTCTTTTACTGTGTGATACAGTAGATTCTTCCCTTGAATAAACAATCTTTACTGGCTTTTTTGTAAAATAAGCTGCAAGGGCTGCGTGACATTGTGGATTAATATCCTCTCTTGCACCAAAAGCCCCTCCTATTGTAGTATTATTTATTCTTATCTTATCCTCTTCCATATTGAGGCAGTTTGCTACCTCTTCCCTGTCATAATGGGGATATTGGGTTGCAACATAAACATCTATGGTACCGTCCTCATTATACTTTCCTACAGCAGCCTCTGGCTGTAAAAATGCATGTTCAATCATTGGAGTACTATACCAGTTTTCAGCAATATATTTTGCTTCCTTGAAGCCCTCTTCTATATTACCAGTTTTTATTTTAATATCATATAATATATTATTTCCATCTCCAAGTATGGGAGCTCCCTCTTTCAAAGCATCCTCAACTGTAAATACTCCCTCATATTCTTCATATTCTACTTTTACCCTTTTAAGGGCTTTATTAAGTGATTCCTTATCCTTAGCAACTACCAATAATATGGCATCTCCAACCCTCTTAACTATATCCTTAACTAAAATAGGTGTATCCTTAAATATAACTCCATGACCAATTGAACCTGGAATCATACTGTAATCTATTACACATTCTACCCCAGGTAGACCCTTTATCTCTTCTTTATTTGTACTTAATACTCTTCCATAGGGTATGGTGCTTCTTTTAACCCCAGCATATAACATGCCTTCAAATTCCATGTCATCGGGATAAATAGCCTTACCTACAACCTTATCATAAGCATCAGGTTTTATTAAACCTTGACCAACAGCTTTCATAGCCCTTCCCCCTAACTATTTTTCAATTTACTTTGTGCAAGCTTTACTCCCTCTACAATTTTAGTATATCCTGTACACCTGCACAAATTTCCTGAAATACCTGGACCACTCAAGCCTTCGATAGTCAAAACCTCAGCTCCGTCTGCAGCTACAGCTAGCATAATACATGAGTTTACAGTATTTCCATTAACAATTACTGTACAAGCTCCGCATTCACCTTCTCCACAGCCTTCCTTTGTACCCTTAAGCTTTATTTCATCCCTTAAAAAGTCAATTAACCTAAGCATTGGATTAATATCCCTGGTATAATCTTTTCCATTAACCTTTATAGTTACATTAACCATAATCCCACTCCAATCCTTTGAAAATTTGATGTACTACTATCTATTTACGAGAGCATTTCTTAATGCTTCCTTATATACCCCTTTAATCGCTTCCTTCTTAAAGGGCATTGTCTTTCTACCTTTAATACTCTCATAAACATCATTTTCAATAATGCTTAAAGCTTCATCTCCATATAGCCATTCAAGCTTTTTACCCTTTGCCTGCTTTTCAAGCTCCACTGATCTGAAAGGATATCTTCCAACCGCCCCAAGGGCTAGGCTTATTCTCATTATTATACCTTCATTTATATATAAACATATTGCTGAGTTTATCCTCGCAATAGCTAAAGCATTTCTTTTACCAAGCTTATAGTATCCGCTCTTTTCATTTTTCTTTGGTATAATTATTTTTGTTAAAATTTCTTTTTCATTTATTTTTTCTTTAGAGTAATTTTTAAAATAGTCAACACAGCTTATTTGCCTTGTTTCATCATTTGATTCGATAATCAAAATACCATTGAGACTCATTATACATGGTATTGCATCTGCCGCAGATCCTGCGTTTACAATGTTTCCACCAATTGTTGCAGCATTTCTAATTTGAGGCGACCCCATATGTTTTGCACATTCAAATAGTGAATTAAAATTTTCTCTTATTAACTCGCTTTCCCTTAATTGTGTAAATGTTACCATACTTCCAAGGGTTACTTGCTTTTCATCATTAGTAATATTCTTTAGCTCTGGTATCTTACCCATATCTATTAGGTACTCAGCCATTTCCTTCTCGCTTCTTAATCCCAGGACCAAATCAGTACCTCCAGCTAATAGCTTTGAATTAGAGTATTTAGAAAGCAAATCTTTAACTTCTTCAACAGTTTTTGGTTGAAAAGCCATCTTAATTTCCATGCTAATCACCTTCCCCTTTTACTCTTCTTAAGTATATTTTCTCATATTTCAGAGAGTTTTTATAGTGAATTCATTAAGTAAATTATGTATTTAATTAGAATTGTATTTTTATAAAATTACTATTTTAAAATAATCAAGACGATTTGTGTAGTAGATAAATTTAAAATTAGATTGATTAATTAGTCTAATTTTATTATAAGAGATATTCCTTCTCAATATTAGTATAAGCTATAGTATAAAAAAATCAATATAATTTATTATTTTTTTAAAAAAGGTACTAGGCTCCTGACAAGTGAAAAATTGTACATCATTAAGATATCACTTGTATTAGCCTAGCACCTTAGTGAACTCCACCTTATAGAAGGTGGAGTCTTAAAAATTAATAAATAATTAACTGTTTTTTATAAGCTCATCGACCAATTTGTTTGCAATTGAAGCTGTTTTCTTTTCATCTATACAGCATAACTCTCCATTCCTTACAACAATTTTTCCATTTACAATTGTGTAATCCACAGGTCTGTTGTATCCAACTGTTGCCAGCATACATTTAGGATCAAGGAGAGCGCCTGCAAGTTCAAGCCTATTAGTATCAATCATAAATAAATCTGCTGCCTTACCAATTTCTATGGAACCTATATCATTTCTCCCAAGTACACTTGCTCCGCCCTTAGTTGCAAGCTTTAGTATTTCGTATCCATCAGGAGCATTAGAGCTTGACATAAGTCTATGAAGTAAATATGCAGCCCTAATTTCTGCCAGCATGTTTGAGCAATCATTACTAGCACTTCCATCTAAAGCAAGGCCTACTCTTACCCCTTCCTTTAACATCAATGGAATTTTTGCAATTCCTGAGGAAAGCTTCATATTTGAAACCGGACAATGTGCAACTCCAGTTCCAGTACTTGCAAGCTTTCTTACCTCATCATCCCTAAAGTGGATTCCATGGGCAAACCATACATCTTGACCTAGCCAGCCTAAGCTCTCCATATACTCAAGGGGTCTTTGGTTGAATTTATCAATACAGTATTTTTCCTCATCCTTTGTTTCTGCAAGATGGGTATGAAGCATTACTCCAAGTTTTCTTCCAAGCTTTGCAGACTCTATCATAAGCTCAGATGTAACACTAAATGGAGAACAGGGTGCAAGTGCTACCTGTTTCATTGAGTACCTTGAACTATCATGGTATTTATTTACTAGTCGTTCAGAGTCATATAGTATTTCATCCACACTCTGTACTAGTTCATCAGGTGGAAGTCCCCCTTCGCTTTTACCTCTTGACATACTTCCTCTAGAAGCATGGAATCTCATTCCAAGAACTTCAGCAGCTTCAAACTGAGTATCAATAAATTTCTCTGATGATGCTTTGTGAAATACATAATGATGATCAAAGCAGGTTGTACATCCATACTTTAATAGCTCACCCATACCAGTTAGTGAGCTATAGTATATTATTTCAGGGTTAAGTCCCTTCCATATCTCATAAAGTGTTGTAAGCCAATCAAACAATTCCATCCTTTGTACCTGTGGAAGATTTCTTGTAAAGGTTTGGTACAGGTGGTGGTGGGTATTAATAAGACCTGGATATACAAACATTGAGCTTCCATCAATAATCTCATCAGCCTCATCTATTTGTTCTCCAATATACTTTATTTCATTATCCTGGATGAATATATTTTTGCCCTTAAGTAAATTATCATCCTTGTCCATAGTAATTATTGCCTTAGTATTTTTTATTAAAATGCTTGCCAAATATTACACCCCCAATTTGTTCATAATTGTATACTGCTTTGTAGTGGCAGTCCGATCTGCTTCTGCTTGCACAAATTTCACAAGGTATACAGGCACTGAGGACTGCCACTACAGTATGATATGATATATTAAAAATCTATTTCTTTCTATTATATAAGCCTGTTATAACTCCTGCAACTATATTATTGCTCTTTAACTCAACTGCTTTAAACATACATAACTCATGACAGCACATGCATTCTATACATAGCTCATAGTTTATCTTTTTTGTTTCTCTGTTAATCGCTTGTACAGGACAGCTTTCAACACACATATTACACTTTCTACATTTTTTAGTGTTAACAGTTGGTCGAGCCTTAAAAAAATCAACGACCTTTGTTACAGCTTTACTATTTTTAGATATATTGCTTCTAAATTTTTTTGGAAGCTTAAATCCTTCGAGCCTTGGAATTGTGTTGTAATCTCCATCTAATACAATTCTATCTAAATTACCCTCTCCAATCCCCCTCCTTTGTGCAGTCAAAAGAATTGGTACTCTGTCAACACTCATATTTAACATCTTAGCTCCTACTGCATCAAGTGCTACTGGGTCTTTGCTTATCAGTATTTTATTAGCATTATATGGTTCTCCTGCTGTGGGACCTTCACCCTGCATTGCTGTAATTCCATCCATTATGTGGAGATGAAATCTTCCTGCCCTATGAATATCAGAAATAATTTGACTAAAAGCAGCTTGGTCAGGAGCTGTTTTATGATAAAATGCTTTTCTTAATCCAGGAATGCAACCGAAAACATTTTTCACAGCTCCAGTATATATGGCAGCTGAGTGGGTTTTTAGCTTAGGAAGGTTTATAACTACATCTGCATCGAATATAGGCTTCGCAATGAACATTTTTTCTCCAGGTCTACTTTCACAAGAAGCTTCAACTACTCCCTCACGATCAAAATTCTTTATCTCTGCCCCTTCCTCTTCAGCCATTTTCTCATAACCTGAGACTTTAAAGCTTTGAGTTGTAGGAGCCATTCCAGCAATAGCACCACCTGAGCTATCACCAATCCATACTGTACACCCTTGTCCTTTTAAAATTCTAACTAGCTCCCTTGTAAACTCACAGTGGGTAATTGAAGCTGAATCAGAGGATTTAGGTCCAATAAGGTTTATTTTTAACAGCACTATGTCACCCGGCTTCACAAATTGATTCCATCCACCTAATTTTTCTATTCCACTATTGATTTTGTTAGTTACCTCACTTAAGCCATAGCTCTTGCACTCTTGAAGAATTACTTTGCTCATTAAAACAACATCCTTTCAATAGATAATTAAATTCACCTCATCTATTCGCGTAAATAAAACCTATCTAAATAAATATATTCATTATATATTATATTCTTTATGCTAACTTAAACCAATAGTCATCTTCCAAATCAGCCTGGAAAATTTAATAAAAAGGTCAGAATACAGTAAGTTCTAAGGGATTTAAATAGGCAAGGTTTTGTGGTCTGCAAAATAAAATTCTATCATTCATCTCCTTCTTAGGAATCATATCATAAGGAAAGCAAAAATTATAAGAGGCTGTTGAAAGAATTTGAAATGATGAAATAAGATAGATAAAATTTGCATATTAAAAAAGTTATTCGAAAGAATATTTTGACATAAAAAAATGCACCTCCAAATGTTAACTTTTGACTAACATTTCGTAAGAGAATTGGGGGAATGGGAATGGTACCAGTTCTGAGATGTTTTTTTAGGGAATGGTACCAGTTCTGAGATGTTTTTTTAAGAATAATACTAGTTGTGCCAGGGCATAATATCAAGTAAATAAAACTAGGAGTTGATATCATGCCAAGACACGACCGTATTAAACACTTCACCTTCATATACCATGTAATGGTGAGGAGCATTAGCGAGGTACCCCTATTTAAAAATGATGATGATAAGGACAAATATCTATTTTACGTTCAAAAGTACCAGAAACAATTTGGCTTCAAGGTGTATGGCTATTGTCTTATGTCAAACCATGGACACTTTATAATTGATGCAAATGGTTCTGATATATCTAAGGTAATGCAGGGAATAAACCTGTCCTACGCACGTTATTTTAATTTTACATATAAGCGACATGGCCATTTGTTCCAAGATAGATTTAAAAGTGAGGTTGTAGATACTGATAGTTACCTATTTACTCTATCTGCATATATACACAATAACCCTACGGATATTATGGGTTATGAATCATGCCCAGAAAAGTTTAAATATTCAACACTAGGAATGTATCTTGGACTAAATGAGGATGAACTTGGAGTAGTAGATGAGGAATTCGTAATGGGTTTTTTTAGCAAAAACGTTAAAAATGCAAGAGAAAAGTACTACAGCCTAGTTATGGCATGCAATGATGAAAGAATGTTAGAACATCATGATTTCAAGGACGAAAAAAGTGAGTATAGAAGCGAAAGGACAGTGCTAGAAAGGAACTTCAAGCCAGATGAGGTAATGAATTTTGTAGTTAGGTATACGAATGTTGAAAAAAAGATGTTAAAGTGGAAATACAAAAGAGAAGCTAAGGAATGTAGAGCTTTATGTGTATTTTTAGTGAGATATTATTGTGATTTTACAT